>JBOGQL010000301.1:0-1996 GCA_050748985.1 Nitrososphaera sp.
GGTCTGCGTCATAGGAGCAGGCGGCGCCGGCAGCAACATCATATCGTGGATCAAGACAAAGGGAATTTCCGGGGGCAAGCTGATTGCGATTAACACCGACGCGGCTCACCTTGGCATAACAAAGGCAGACAGGAGAATTCTTATCGGTCCAAAGCTGACGCAGGGAAGGGGTTGCGGCGGTTACGCGGATAAAGGCATGCAGGCTACGAGAGAGAGCCTGTCAGAAATAATGAGAGAAGTCCAGGGCTCGAACATTATTTTCCTGTGTGCAGGTCTGGGCGGAGGAACGGGAACAGGGGCAATTCAGATTCTTTCAGACGAGCTAAAGAGGGCGACAGGCGCGCTTGTCGTTGGCGTGATCACTTTGCCTTTTGCGGTGGAGCGATACAGATACACGATGGCAAAGGAAGCGCTTCTGAGCCTCCAGAGGACGTGTGACACTGTCGTAGCAATTGACAACAACAGGCTGACAAGGGTGGCAGGAAACCTGCCGCTGCAGCAGGCACTTGGCGTTGCCAACGAGCTGGTAGGCCAGTTCATCAAGGGCACGACTGAGACAATAACTACAGCGTCGCTTATCAACATCGACTTTGCGGACCTGACGGCGATCATGGAAGGCAAGGGCCTGGCGGCAATAGGCGTAGGCTACAACGACGGCATCGACAGGATCGAGCAGTCGACAAGGATGGCACTTGACACGCAGCTTCTTGACGTCAAGGACATGTCGATGGCGCACGGTGCGCTGGTTCACGTAACAGGTGGCGACGACATCACCCTTGAAGAGGTGACCAGGGCAGGAGAGCTGGTCACAAGGTCGCTCCCGCAGGACGTAAGGATCGTGTGGGGAGCGAGGGTTGACCCGCACATGAAGGGCAAGGCCCGGGTGATGGTGGTCCTGACAGGCGTGGAAAGCACCTTCGGCGAGGTTACAAAGGTCGCCCAGGCGCCAGTCCAGGAAGAGAGAAGGAAAAAGTTCCTCGGGATGTTCTAACCATTCCTTTTTTCCTTCTTTACTTTTTCTAAACAAGGAGGTATCGAGCATCCGCTTGTTGTCGGGAAGATGTACCTCTTGGTTGGCATTCCAGTTTCTCGAGGGTCAAGCTAAGATTTAGCTTTTTCCAGTCACGAAGAGACATTCAAACTTTGGAAATGTTTCCTACATATTCACTACTAATATTGCGCGCAAAAGTCCACTGTCGTTACCATCAAAGAAGTCGATTTGACCGCCGTCATCAATTATTTGCCTATTCCTGCCCACCGCGGCCTTAATAGAATTATCTTTAGTTACTTCGCCATGCAACTTGCTCACCCATGAATATATTAGCGAGATAAGGATAATTCGTAGTAAATGACTTCCATGTGATGACAGGTTCGATGTAATCTAAGATCGACCTGTCTATATAATCCCCTTGTTCGCAAACAAATTTTGACCGAAATGTGGTGAATGACAAATTTTCTGCTACGAGCCCATCCAATAATCCAATAAACTTTGCATATCTGGTTTCGTCTATGGAACCGTCTTCTTTCGAATAGTCCTGAGGATGAATCATTATCACACAGACTCCCTTTTCCCCGAGCGATTCATCACATCCTTGGATGATCTCTTCTATCGATATGAGAATGTCACCCGTCACCTCGTTACTATGGGATGATGTAGATACGGAGTATCCGATTTTCTGCATGTACCCATCATTTTCATATTCATCTTCTACTGCCGAAAAGACAGTGAAACCTAGGCCCGACAAGACTCTTGTCGTGTTCTCATTGTATGCGTTCTCTGGCGGTATGAAGGTTACAGGATAAACTTGAAAGGACTCGATTAATATCTGCCGGCCGGTCTGAGCAACGTTGTAGGTATCTTCATCATTTAGATTCAGGAATTCTTGCTCCGCGTGATTCGTGCCGTGCTGTGCTATTTCTACTCTGTGATCTTTAGCTTTCTCCTTGAGGTATAGCTTGAAATCGGTGTCAGTCTGGATATCTTTCGGAATTACAC
>JBOGQL010000302.1:0-5613 GCA_050748985.1 Nitrososphaera sp.
GGGGCAACCTTAATGTAAGTGATCTGCACCGCGTACATAATCGGCACCATGGCAGCTTCAATTTCATGCGCGAAGGATCCAAAAAGTCGCGCCAGCAGGGTTAAGCCTTGAAGCACCTCATACGAAAGTGCATCCGGTGTAGGATCTACACGTTAAAGCACCAGTGCCCGCGATGTAGCAACCCTACCAGTGATCCGCATCCACCCAAGTATTCGCCGGACGACAAATACGCCCGATACCGGATCGCTGACAGATACGCCGATGAAAAATCCCGACAAGAATTATAAGTAAACCGAGCGACAACTACAACCCTGACCGTGAGATTCGCGATTGCCGGAGCAGGGGTGGCCGGGAGTTACCTCGGCAGCTTGCTGCAGAAAGGTGGGCACGATGTCGAGATCTTTGAAGCGTCCAAGAAAGAGCAGCACTGGCCTGTATGCGCATGGGGCGCGTCTAGGCACATGCTTGAAAGGTTCTCCGCTCAGGCAGGACTTGGTTTTGACGAATACATCTTCCACGTCGGGCAGAGGCTCAAAATGGAATTACCAAATGATCATGAAGAGTATCTCGACCTCAGGGGACTGGTAACTTACGACAAGCAGAGGTGGGAGAACGACCTCCTGAAGGACGTCAAGGTGCATTACGGCAGCAAGATCAGCAAGGACGCGTTTGCCTTCGAGGAATACGATTACGTCCTTGACTGCACTGGCCTGCATCGGACTTTACTGCCCAGATCAAAGCAAGACTTTCTGATACCAGCTTACGAATACCTTGTGGAAAACGTTCAGGGGATCAAAGAATTTTACGTCATAGGATACAAAGGAGCACGGGGGTATTTTTGGTACTTTCCTCTTGATAACGGCCGGGGGTACATGGGTGCAGGCGATGTCGACAAGCATTATTACGGAGTGAACGAGTTTTTCAAGCAGCATCCGGAGTCGAAGATCTTGAAAAAGATAGGCAGGCCAATCCGGCTGGCGCCACCGAAACGAATGGAGCCATTCTACGATGGAAATGTAATTGGAATAGGAGAATCCATCGGCTGCGTGTTCCCAATGCTTGGCGAAGGCATAATCCCTTCACTTCTATGCTGCGACATATTCTTGGATGTACTCGATGGCGGTCGAGAACATTTCAATTTCAAAAAGTACAGAAAAAAAGTCCTTGACAGGTTCGGCTACTACGACGACGTGTACAGGATTGTGAGGCTCAAGATGGACGGCAAATTGAGCACTGTGAGACATCTGAATCTCATGATGAGCATGTACCGCAACATGAAGAAAGAGGAAAAACGCTTTGGCTTTGAGATCAGCTTTGACAAAATGACACGGCTGGTAAACGCCCTATAGGGTAGATGCGCTGCTCAAAGTCTCAAGAATATCGCTTCTCAAGTTCCATGAACTTCTGCAAGTCCACAAAGCTATTGAAGTCCTTGAAGGTTACCATCATCCTGCGCGTTTGTTTGGTCGCCCCGGTCTTTTTCAGTTCGGTGAGCACTTCGCGCATGGCGTAAGTTGCGCTATAAAGTGCAGACAGCGGGAACACCGCGATTCTGTACCCCAGCTTTTGCAGCTCTTGAGAGGACAGGTTCGGGGTTATTCCGTCCTCTATCATGTTCGCCACAAGAGGAGCATCTATCTCCTCTGCGACCTCCTTAAGCTCTTCAACTGACCTTGGCGCCTCAACGAAAACCGCGTCAGCGCCGGCCTTTCTGTAGGACTTGCCCCGCTCGATCGCCTCCCTCAGGCCTAGCGGCGCGCGAGCGTCCGTCCTGGCTACGATGACAAAGTCTTTGCTCTTGCGCGCCTCAACAGCAGCCTTCAGTTTTGGAAGATATTCGTCCCTTGGTATTACATCCTTGCCTGCCATGTGTCCACAGCGCTTTGGCCAAACCTGATCCTCGAGAAATATTCCCGCGGCGCCTAGATTCTCCAAGTCTCTGACCATCCTCCAAACATTGAGCGGGTTACCGTACCCGGTATCCCCGTCTACAAGCACGGGAGTACTCACCGCGGATATGATCCTTTTTGCATTTTCAAGCGTCTCCCCTGCGTTAAGAAGTCCGAAATCAGGCATTCCAAGGAGCGCGGCCGACGACCCATAGCCCGTTTGAAACATCGCCTCGAAGCCGACATGCTCGGCAATTCGTGCACTTAACGCATCGAACACACCGGGGAGGACTATGATGTCGCCGCTGTCTTCCAGTCGCGCTCTCAAGGAAACAGGAGCTCTACTCTGACGCATAAGCAATGGAGTGCAAATACAGAATCTTATATTAGCTTTCCATCGGCCGTTCGTCCGGAACTATGGCACTCTTTTCCTCGGGCTGGATCGCCTTCATTTCATAACTGCCGTCGTGCTGTTTTATGACGTAAATCTGGCACCGCCGGCACTCATAGTGGTTTACGGGTGGATCGTGCAGCACTGATCCGTTAAGCCACACCATGACAAGTCCGCAGGAAGGGCAATTCATCATGTACATCAACACCTGATTGACTTTCAGTTAATATTCCTTATTGTTGCCAACCTAATTCTTACCATTCCATTCTGCAATTCGCAAGCCTCTGGAATGGAATATCCGAAATCGCCGAATCGCTTTTTTAGCCCTTGAGCTGATACACAGATGCCGTGATTTCCGACAGCCAGGGGCAAGAGCTCGTTAAGCTGGCTAGAAATGCCGTTGCGACTTACCTTTCTGAATCCAAAATAGCCGAGCCGCAAGGAAACATCACGACCGAGGCAGGCGTGTTTGTGACGCTAAATTACTTGACCAGTAACAAGGAGCTGCATCTGCGGGGGTGCATTGGATTCCCGCTGCCAGAAAAACAGCTGCGTCAGTCAGTTATCGAAGCTGCCATCGCAGCTGCTACGGAAGACCCGCGCTTCCCGCCGGTAGACTTGCGGGAGCTCGAAAACATTGTGTTTGAAGTGAGCGTGCTCACGAATCCTGAAGAACTCAAATGCGAACCTTCGAAATACAGGGAGCAGATTATCGTCGGCCGCGACGGCTTGATCATGCATTGGAAGCATGGTTCGGGATTACTTCTGCCCCAGGTACCAGTAGAATTGAAGTGGGATATCGATGAGTATCTTGCAAATATTTGCTACAAAGCCGGCGCCCCGCCAGATGTTTGGCTCGAACTGTCGTCCAAGCTATTTAGGTTTCAGGCAATCGTTTTCAGAGAACTTGAGCCTGGGGGCAACGTGGTTAGGCTAATGCCCTGACAATATAATATATAATGAAACGGCTCAGAAAACTGCAGTTGGGCCTTGCATATTTTGCGCCTTACGGAGTCGGTCTAGGCCATGCCAGCCGGTTGGTAATGGTCGCCAACGAGCTTAGGAAAGCTGGGGCAGAGGCAAAGTTTTCGTCTTTCGGCGAGGCTGCAGGTTACGTTTCGATGCATGGGTATCAATGTTCAACGGTCCCCCCCGTGGAGTTTGCCTGGAGCATGGAAGGAGGCCTTTCTGTGAAGGATAGCCTTGCGAATGTCCCGCTCTGGTTTGCTAACTTTTCGCGCCAGATAAACCAGGAGACTCGCAACATGATGACTTGCAGACCAGATATCGTTGTTTCTGATTCCAGGCTGTCGCCTATCATAGCTGCCCGACTCCTAGGAATCCCATCAATAGTAATACTCAACCAGGTTAGGCTCTTGCTATCGCCTCGATTGCGTGAACTTGCCGCGTCGCGGCTCTTTGAAAAATTGGTTGGCGAATTCCTGGGGTCAATGTGGGCTCTTGCAGACAGGTTGCTGGTGCCGGACCTTCCACCTCCGTATACGATATCTGCTCACAATGTTTGGGATATCGGCTCAGCTTCGCGCAAGCTCGAGTACATTGGGTTTACATCCTCGCGCAATCGTCCAACGGAAGAATCAATGAACGAAGTTGCAAAGAAGCTGGCCATTGATAGGTCTCAGCCACTGGTGTTCGTGCATGTTAGCGGGCCATTACGAACGCGCTTGACTCTCATCGACCTTGCAATGGAATCATTGAAACTTTTTGACTCCAAGATCCAGTTCGTTGTTTCAGAAGGCAGGGCCGACGGAGATCCAAGCCCAAAGAGGATCGGACGATCCGGCTGGTACTATGAATGGTGCCCCGTGCGCGACGAGATCTTTGCCATGAGCAGCCTCCTCGTTGTAAGAGGGGGGCATGTGGCGCTTTCACAAGCGCTCCAATATGGCAAGCCGGTCGTCAGCGTGCCCATAGAGAATCATGGCGAGCAGCTTGGCAATTCTGCGAAGGTCGCGCAATTAGGGATGGGGATAATGCTTCACCCTACAGGTCTAACAGCGGAGCAGCTTGCCAAAGGGATCTCTGAAGTGCTGGCCGACCCAGGGTACAGGAAGAAAGCGACAGAGCTCCAAGTACTTTCCGAGAGAGCGGACGGGCTCGATAATGTAGTCCAGATAGTAAGTTCCTATCTCTAGTGTGTGGCTCCAAAATCTCCATTCATACAGCCTCTTCTATAGAATAGTAGAAAATATGAGAAAAGGGCACGTTGCCCGAGCGGTTTTTACCAGTGGTGCTTTTCGTCTGGAATCAGGCCGATCTGCTCGCGTTCAAAGTACCTTTCCAGCTCCTGAGCCCACTTTTCCTTGGCCGAGCCGCCACCGAGACCTTTTCTTCTTAGCCAGAATGCGATTACACCCAGCAAGAAGACTGCGAACAGCATGGTTCCGAATATGTAGACCATGACGTCGTAAAAGAGAGGGTCGTATTCCGGACCAATCTGCCCAATTAGAGCTTCGAAGACCATTATTCTAATGCACTATAATCCGAAGATATATACATTTTGGTCGGTCGTGCGTGAGATTTGCTTTTTGCCAAATTATTATAGCATGCTAGGAGGCTGAGAATAAAACAAAAAGTGAAGAGATGGGTCTAGGTCGTTACAGGTTTCGAGCCTCTTCCCTTGATGAAGAAGGCCGCGGCTACGCCACCAAATATCGCACCCAAGACGCCAATGAAGATTGCCAATTGTCCTCCTCCACTTGCCAACATTGATGTCCCGGAACCAGTTGATGGGTTTGCTTGTGCTGCTAACAACCTCTCTTTAGCCAAGATTAGTTCCTGAGTGCATGGATCGATGTCGTACTGTTTGCAAAAGTCCTGCTGCTGTTGGGTAAGAGGTTCACTCCCGCCGCCGCCAGGATACTGTGCGAAAGCTTGCGGCACATATCCCGTCGCAAGCACGGCAAAAAGTGCTGCCACTATCCCCAGAGCCATTGGAGCTGCCTTGTTCATATTACCTAACCTTTTGAAATCGAATATTTAACCTTTGTGAGGAGCACTGATCTCCATCATTCTCACCTATCAAATTTTCCGAAGCCGGTTGATAGTCGATGTCTTCAGCGTGGAGCACAATGTTGAAACTAAACATTTAAGACACACACGCGCAGTGCATCAAGCCATATGGCGCGGATTCATGTTCATACTCATGGCAAGTCTCATTCCACGCGTCCTACGTCAAAGACCGCTCCACCTTGGTTGAGTCAGAGCCAAGAGCAGATCTCGAGCCTGATTGTAAAACTATCAAAGGATGGTATGAGCCCCAGCGAGATAGGTGTGGCTCTCAGGGATCAGCACGCTATACCTCTTGTCAAG
>JBOGQL010000303.1:0-1611 GCA_050748985.1 Nitrososphaera sp.
TCTCAACATTGTTTACAACATACTCTCGGGTGGGACGTGCCTTGAGGACATCGAGAGACTGCGGAACGACGAGACGTACATGAATGGCCTCGGAGCGACGAGGATTCCGGATCCAACGACGGCCGGAGATTTTCTTCGGCGCTTCGACGAGCCTTCCCTTCTGAGGCTGCAAGAGACGTATAACGAAGCGCGCAAGAAGGTCTGGTCGCTACAGGACGAGTCCTTCAGAAAAGAGGCAATCGTCGACGTGGATGGAACGATCGCTGGGACGCTGGGCGAATGCAAGGAAGGCATGGACATCGCGTACAACGGGATCTGGGGCTACGCGCCACTGATCGTGACTTTGGCCAACACCAACGAGGTGCTCTACTTGGTCAATCGGCCGGGCAACAGGCCCTCTTCGGATGGAGCTGCGGAGTGGATGGACCGAGCCATTTCTCTGGTCGGTCGGGTTTTCAAGAAGGTTTGGCTCCGGGGAGACACGGACTTTTCGTTGACGGAGAACTTCGATCGTTGGAGCGAGAAGGTCAGTTTTGTCTTCGGATATGACGCACATCCAAGTCTGGTCAAACTGGCTGATGAGTTGCCGAAGAGGGCCTGGAAGCGGCTCGAGCGGCCTGCGCGCTACGAAGTGCAGACAGAAGAACGCGCGCGTCCCGACAACGTCAAGGAGCAGATCATCCGAGCGCGTGAATACAAGAACATCCGCCTGCAAGGCGAAGATGTCGCTGAATTCGACTACCGCCCAACGCGCTGTAAGAAGACCTATCGGATGGTCGTGGTGCGCAAGAACCTGACCGTCGAAAAAGGGGAGCACCGGTTGTTCGACGAGATCCGGTATTTTTTCTACATCACCGACGACCGCGAGATGACGATGGAAGAAGTCGTGCTCTTTGCCAACGATCGTTGCAACCAGGAGAATGTGATTGGGCAGCTGAAGAGCGGTGTGAACGCACTGAGAATGCCGTCGGACGGACTGGTTTCGAACTGGGCCTACATGGTCATTGCAGCTCTGGCTTGGAACCTAAAGGCCTGGTACGGGCTGGTGACGCAATCGAAGACTGCACGCAGGGACATCGCGCGGATGGAGTTCAAGCGTTTCCTGATCAGCTTCATCCAGCTGCCCTGCCAGATCGTGAATACGGGCCGGCGCCTCGTCTATCGAATCCTGGCCTATAACAGGCATCTGGAAACATTTTTCGCCACGTTTGACTACATCAAGCGGCTGAAGCTGGCCTGATTGCGCTGCGCCAGTGGGCGGCCCGGCCCGCCGGCGCAAAACCAAGAACCCGGGCGAAAGGAGGGTTGAGGCAGAAACAGTAGAGAGCGATTCCGGAGTAAATGACAAAGGGAGTAGTGTCTCTGCCATCTGCCTTGGTAGTCCTATGACTAAGCAATTCGTTGTCGCGACTCGGCGGGATCCGAGCGAAAATGGCTCGTACGCGCCCATGGAAAAACCACGCTTATTTTAGGGCTAGGTTTCCGGTTTGACCTGAATTTCGGGGACACGGCGAAGTTTGTACACAGCACTGAGCCCGGCGGCTCCGATGTCTACCAGTATCTGCAGCAAGCCTATGGAACTTACAAGGCTCCCATCGGCAAGGGTCTGAT
>JBOGQL010000304.1:0-1546 GCA_050748985.1 Nitrososphaera sp.
TAACAAATTGCCTTGGGCGGTGGCTACCGTTTTCTTGATCACATGACTGACGCGCTCATCGAAGCCTACGGGAGCACGCTGGAAGAAGCCTTTGAAAATGCCGGAAAGGCGCTCAGCGACACAATGATCGACGTTCAAAGAGTGAGACCGGAAAGGGAAGTTAAGATCCAAGCGCATGGCGACGACCTGCATTCACTCCTGTTCAACTGGCTGGACAAGGTGATGCTGCTTGCGGTGTCTGAAGGTTTTGTGATGTCGGAATTTGCAGTGGCAATTAGAGGGAACACAGGGTATCACCTTCAAGGAAGCGGATGGGGCGAGAAATTAGATTTGGAAAAACACCATTACAAGGTCGAGATCAAAGCCGTGACATACCACGAAATGCAAATCCAACAGGAAAGCAGCGGCGTCACAGTTCGGTTCCTGCTGGACCTCTAAGAAAACTTATTAGCGACAGTAGACAGGTTTGTCGTAGATCAGGAGATGTCAGAAGAAAAAGCAGTGGTAGGGGTGAACGTCCTAAAGTCGAACGGGGCGAATGTCGATGAAATCGTCAAGGGGCTCGTGTACAACGCTTCCGTAGAATTTACCGCGTACTATTATTTTACCAATCTCCGCGCTCACTGCACGGGCGCCGAAGGGGAGGGGATCAAAGGCGTAATCGAAGACGCGCGCCTTGAGGACTTGAGCCACTTTGAATCATGCATACAAAGAATCTACGAGCTTGGCGGAATTCTGCCAAACGACGCGATGGAATTTGTCCGGATGTCCGGGTGCGAATTCTTGCAGCTCCCGACCCCCCGGACCAACATTCAGGAGATATTGAAAAAGTGCCTTGCGGCAGAGCAGGGCGCGATCGTCAACTGGAACAAGCTGTGTAACATGACGATTGGCAAAGATCCTGCGACATACGACATTTCCAAGGACATACTCAAGGAAGAGATTGAGCACGAGGCGTGGTTCCTCGAACTTCTGTACGGAAGGCCTTCAGGTCACATGAGAAGAAGGTTCGCCGGCGAGAGGCCGCACACTCACAAGCACTCTCGTTCGCTGGACATCTCGCACTGAAAGGTTTCCCGCCTTTTTACTTGGCCGGCTCTTCCTTTCCAGCCTTTTTGACATATACGTATTGCATAATCAGCCCCGCAATAACCGCCCCAACGATCGGCCCAACCCAGTATATCCAGTGAAAGTCCCAGTAGCCTGAAACGATCGCTGGTCCGAGCGTCCTTGCGGGATTCATGCTTGCACCGGTCAGCGGAACTCCGACCAGATGAAGCAGGAAAATCATTCCTCCTATCGCCAATCCTGCCATCCCTGCCGCAGCCTTTTTGTGAACCGCTGCCATGAAAATCGTGGTTACCAGAAAGAACGTGAATATGATTTCCGCGCCAACGCCGGCAGCCGCGCTAAAATTGCGGAACTCACTCGGACCTCCCTGAGTTCCAAAGTAGACTCTCGCCCCATATTCAGGCAAGAGTGCAAAATGCGCAAAGGCCGCCACAATGGCTCCAATTATCTGGGCGCCAATGTATCCTGCAGCATC
>JBOGQL010000305.1:0-2471 GCA_050748985.1 Nitrososphaera sp.
GCGAGCGCCTGATCAAGCTCGGCGCCTGGATCGAGGTCTCGGTGCGACGCGTCGTCCTCCACCTCCCGCGCTCCTTCGCGTGGCAGTCCGCGTGGAGCCAGATGGCCCTGCGCCTCGGCGCGGCCCCTGGCTGACCGCGCGTCACCTTCTCCAGGGCAGCGATCGGCAGCCAGCGCATAGAGGCGTGTCGGAAACTCTCGCATTCCCGCGCATCTCCGGCGCACACTCGCGCCCCTCGTCCCCGACCCTCACGCTCTGCATCTCGTCTGGATCTTCTCCGAGCGCATCGGCGTCGCACTTGCTTCCGCTCTCTTCCCCGCTCGCCCTCGCGCTCGCCAAACCAAGCGCTTCGTGAATAATGCGGGCTAGCCCCAATGCCAGGTAGTTTGCAGCTCGGTGCACGATTTCACCGGCTCCTCGGGTAGCTGCTCATCTTGATCTTGACGGCGCGTGGGTAGCTGCGACGCGGCCGTCTTGGCGGAAGGACGAGGAGGGCGAGCTCCTGGTGCAGGTCCTCCAGTCGCCGCGGGAGTTTGCCCGGAGCGGCGATCCAGGCCGTCAGCTGCCAGAAGCCGCGTAAGAGCAGCAGCGCGTGGCGGAAGCTGATGCGCGTGGGAGCCACGGCCACTCGTTGCGCCACGTGCTCCATGTGCAAGCGGACCAGGTTGTAGGCGACCGCGAGCCCCCACACCTCCTGAAGGACGCGCTCGGGGGCGCGGCTGCGCAGCGCTTCCTCGCGCTCGAGGGCATGCGTCTTGATCTCGTCGAAGCCGAGCTCGAGCTCCCAGCGCTCGTGGTAGAGCGCCGCGATCTCGGGGGCGGGATACGCGAGCGGGTCGAGCAGCGAGGTGAGCAGGGTCTGGGGGCGGAAGCCTTTGCGCTGGTAGCGCACGGCGCGCACCTCGAGCGTCTCGGGCAGCTCGGGATGGGCTCGGCGCGTCTGGCGCGAGACGGCGATTTCGACGATCTGATCCCTGGGTCCCAGTCGTCGCACGGTCTTCCAGGTCAGGTTCGACTTGGCGCGGATCAGCCAGTGGCGCTCGACCCCGCTCGTGGCGAGACGGTGGAGCAAGGCGTAGGCGAGAAAGCCGCGGTCGAGGATCGTGAGCGAGTGATCGGGGAGCCTCGCCCACAGCGGCTCGGCCAGCGTGGTCTCGCCCGCGGAGCACGGGCCGAGGCTCAGGCCCGCCAGCAGGTGCGAGCGCAGCACCATGAGCACCACCAGGCGCAGCTGCGGATAGCCCGCGTCGCCGCGGCTGCTGCCGGGCCGACCGAAGGCGCCCTCGTTCTCGGCCGTGTCCGGGACCCGGAGCACCGATCCATCGACCCCGTAGACGGCCAGCCCGCGCCAGCGCTGCGCGTCGGCGGAGGCCCCCGCCCAGCGGTCCGCCGTTTGCTCGAACAAGGTCTCGAGCGGCGCCCTTCCGAGGCGGTCGCGGGCCTGCACCACCGCGCTGCTGGTCACGACGCCGCGGCGCGTTGCCCCGCTCCTCGCCGGCAGCACCAGATCGAGGTGGTGCACCACCTCCTGGATCGAGCGATCGCGGAACAGGCCCATCGCGATCACGATCCACACGACCTGCTCGGCCGGCAGCTTGCGGCGCCGCACGGTGGCCGAGCCGGTCGCAGCGAGCGCCTCCTCGATCCAGCGCGGATCGAGCGAGCGGGCAAAGACCTCGAAGCTCTCCGCTCGCTCCCCGCTCCCCACCTCCTCGAGCGCGCGAGCGAGATCCATGGTGGCCCCCTTTCTACCCGGGGCGCCGCGGGCGGGGGGAGCGTCCCGCGGAGCGTCTGCGCAGCACGGCCTGTTGCCGGCGTTGCTGTCGGATCCGGTCGCGATTGATCGCGGAGAGCTTCTCGACGGCCGCCCACCAGGCGCGATAGGCGGCGACCCCACGCTCGGCGAGCGGAACCAGCGCGGCCGGCAGCGAGATCTGCTCGGTGCGCCCCCCGGCGTGGGTGACGCTCAGGTAGGTGGCGCGGTGGCCCTCGCCCTCGGCGCAGTGGCAGCCCGGCTTGCCGCAGCGAAGCGAGCGCACCAGGACGCTGCCCCGCAGGACCGCCTCGAGGGGCGGAAGCCTGGCGAGGATCCGGTGACGGCGGTCGAGCCCGCTCGGCATGATGACTTACGTCTTAATAGACGTAAGACAACCTCACCGCAACGCCTCCCCGGGAGGCCGATCCGCTGCTCGGGTCGAAGTGGTTGACCGCGCAGACGATCTGCCCAAACTACCTGGCATTGACTTTAGCCCGGCACACGCCCCGCAAGGAGCGAAACACGCCCGAACAGCGTTCGTTGGCTTTCCACCTCGCGCACGTCTTCGAAGCCGGCCTCGCGCATCCACTCGGCGAGGCGCCCCTGCAGGTTGTCCCGCACGCGCTCGTCGTGGTGGATCACGGCGGTGAGCGCGCGCTCGAGCGCGCTCCGGGGCGGCCCGAAGTCGAGGAGATGGAAGGAGCCGCCCGGACGC
>JBOGQL010000306.1:0-2189 GCA_050748985.1 Nitrososphaera sp.
GCCTATCTGTGCCGTCAGCGTCTTCATGCCAACTGCAGCGTAGTTATGCCCAGAGAACTTTATGATCTGGCGGAGGCCCCTTACTTCTGACTTGCTTTGCGGACTCGAAGCGTCATAGGCAGCCACTTGTTTGTCGAAGAGCTTGGGGACGAAGTAGACAAACCCGAGCACGGAGGCAACAACCGACGCGACCGCAAAGGACGCGATTATCCCGAATGCTGAAAATGAAGCCAGGACGAGGAACAGCGCTATCCCCAGCCTTATGACCTGATATATCGAATCGGAAATGAGCGCGTATTTCATCTTGTGGGATCCCTGGTAGGCACCCATCAGCGCCGATACCACAGTCTGCGCAGGCAGGAAGGTCAGAACTGAAAGAATTAGCAGCGCCGACATAGAGGAATCATGGTACGCCTCTGTCGCTATGTATCCTGACAGAAGCGCTATCACAACCGCGACTGATACGCTAACAATGAGCGCGAGCTTGATACCTAGCGAAAGGACCCTTCTGGACACATGTGGCATTCCTCTGGCATTGTACTCGGACATGAACTTTGAAATGGTAACCTGAACTCCGAATCCGGCGAACCCGATCACGCTTGTTGCGAATGCCACGGCAACCATTGCCTGTCCAAGCGGGGCAGCATCAATCAACTTCGCCAGCACTATCCAGAAAAGCGCACCCAGAGAGAGGTTGACGACGTTATCTAGGATCAGGTAGTAGGAGCCCTTTGCCAGTTTCTCGAATGCCTTGACGTTTTCTTCAGTCATTTTCGTGACGGCCTCCTGTAACTTCTTTACGCTGCTCATCATGCAGAAGGCGGCTGTGCATGTCAAAGGCCCGTTCCCGCATGGAATAATCCTTCTCTGCAGCCAAAAGCGCAATGACAACATTGAACAGTGCTATTGAAATGACAATGGGTTCGATCCTGACGCCCACGGGACTGTAGCTCAGTATGATGCCGATAAGGACCACAGTTGCAAGGCTCAAGCCCACACTTATCGCAACCCTTTCGATAGTGCTAAGCCTGTTCCTTGGGATGAAGAGATTGGTGATGGTGTAGCCCGGAATGACGAACAGAAATATCGCACCTGCAATCCATCTGGTGGCAACCCATGGTTCTCCCTGAGGCAGCACATAAATCGCAATGAGAATTGCTGCGCTGGCAGCGACAGCTACCCAGAATCGAGCGTTTGTTCCGACGTGCGTCAAATCGCTGAGGAAAGAGACCGCGGGCTTTTCTTCTGACAAATTAATTGAGCCCGTCACTTCAAGCCGCCTTACCGCACTGTGAATTTCATCGACGCCTATCTCCTTGTCCAGCCTCTGGAGGTTGACGACTATGTCAGAAACTCTTCGGCAATCGTGCTTGTGCATAATATCCATTACCATCCTCTCTATGAGCTCGCCACGTTCAGATTCCGCTATTTGACTTGGATCCGAATTTGGTTCCATGCGCTTCCGGTGTCCGGGCCTGATGGCCAAGTGAAAACGAAATTCTCGACTCTTACGTCGTATCGCCAGAGCTCGACGATGAACCTAAAATCGCCCCCCTGCTCATTGGCAACGTTTAGGTTCGTAACTTCCTTGCCATTGACAACGACGGTTCTTATTACAGCGCTGCCGTCTGCGGTTGCCACATCCTTTATCATGATCGCAATCGGCATGGTCAGCGTGGCCTCGTCTGCGACCATATGCCTTTCCTCGTAGATCGGATCGGATGGGCTGGGCAGGCGGAGCTTGTCATCTGGACCAAACTGGGCATCGTTAAGAAGTTTCAATCTTATCGCCACGTATTCGGGTTCTCCCATGTGATTGTACACCCTCGAATTCCAGTTCAAGGTGTCCCCTTTGGTCACGAATGAACCTTCTCCAGAATAATAGTTGGCCGCTGACATGTCGCTTCCGAGTGTGCTCAAGGTGAGAAAATTGTCCTGTGGTATCGCGCCAAGGCTGGCATACGCAAGCGTGAGGAGGATCGAGAAGCAGGAGCCAAATATAAGAAGGAAAAGCCCTGAAGTCAGCATTTTCCTCGCCCTTGTCGAAAACGGACTTGGAACCAACATCGTCTATTGGCCTGACCTTTGGCGAACGTTCATCGTCTGGAATTTCTTGATGCGCCTGTCCTTCCAGGCCCTGTATACAACGACAATAACTACTGACAGAAGGAATGACGATACTGGCAGGT
>JBOGQL010000307.1:0-2803 GCA_050748985.1 Nitrososphaera sp.
TCCTCGACTCCAAAAACCGCGTATCTCGTCAGTATCTTGTACATCAGGAATACTATGAATGCGATGATCAGGAAGTCGATTATGTTCGATATCAGGTCGCCGTACGCGAAGGTCGACGTGACACCCGTTCCTGGATTGGTTGCGTTGTACGCCAGCGTCTTTAGATCCCCAGAAGGCAGCGCGAGGCCTACTATCGGGTTGATGATATCGGCTACGAATGCTGTAACGAGCTTTGACGCTGCGGCGCCTATGACGAACGCTATGGCAAGCCCGATGATGCCAAACGTCTTCAGAAATCCTATGAATTCGTCCATCAGGGATTGTTTTTTCGGCGGCGGGGGTTTATCAGACATCGCCGTAAGACAATGATTTCCGTATAAGAATTCTGCGATCATGGTTCTCAGGCGTCGCGCTCTTTTCAGAAGCTTATTACCTGAAAGGAACCGTCGGACTTTGCCTTATAGTAGATGTCTGCCCTTCGAGTGAACAGACCGACTTCCATTACCCCAGGAATATTCTTGAGCTCGACCTCTTTCTTCCTGGGATCAGGAATTGAGGAAAAGCTTGTTTCGAGAATAAAGTTTCCGTTCTCTGTGACGAAGGGGTAGCCTTTGTCAGAGGCCCTAAGTGTTGGAGTAGCGCCCATTTCTTCGAGTCTTTTTTGAACGAACAGGCGGGCCATCGGATGGATTTCAATGGGGACCGACCTTGTGAATGATTGGACGAACTTTGTTTCATCGGCGACGATCACAACTTTCTTTGCTGAAGATATCAGGATCTTTTCCTTCAGCAGCGCTCCTCCCCCGCCCTTTATCATGTTGTACTTGGCGTCGATCTGGTCTGCCCCGTCAAAAACGATATCGATGTCAGGAATCCGGCCCTCGTCGGCAATCCGGAGGGAGCTTTTTTCAGCCTCAATCTTGATCTGAAGCGAGGTCGGCACGAATTCGATTGAATCCCTGTCGGGAAGTTTGCCCAGCTGTCGAACAACGAAAGCCACCGTGCTCCCGCTGCCCAACCCCACGACCCTAGCGCCCTTGACTAGTTTGACTGCGTCTCTCGATAATTTTTCGACCGCGTCTTGAACAGAAGGCAATACTCTTTACCACAACTGAAGTTTATATAAATTATAATTGCTGCAGGTGGCAGCGCAAAGGGAGCTGGCCTGCAGCAATGGGGTAGGGGCTTGTGGTTGTTGACTGTCCCACGACAGCCGGCTTAAGCATTAGGCTTTTGCGGTGCGTTGATCCTAAGGTATGCCCGGTAACAGCCTACTAGAACAATGTTTAGACTAGGTTCTACGCTCTCTTCTCAAATCCAATCGCGGCCCGCCTACTCCGGGATTCAGATACCTGCTTGACAGGTACCTTCTGATATCGCCGATTCCCGCGGCTGACTCCTTACTCATTCTTTCCACTCCGACACGAAGATCGGCCATGCCTGCTGAGATCTTGTCGGAGCCCAGCACTTCGCAAAACATGTCCGTTGGCGAGCAAGTAGCTTGGACTCCAGATCCTTTCCTGGTCCATCTGAGCATCCCAAGGTTCGAATCGATTGATTTTTCCCAAGAAGGGTCGTTCTCTACGATCCACCTTGGAATCTTGTTCCTGTCTTCCATCCGACACGGGTTACTCTGCCAATCAATTTATTGCTTTTGCTCGGTGTCAATTCGTCCGATGCCGCAGGAGGCAATTATCAGTTCTTGGCGTCTGTCAAAAGGCAGCCAGTTCAGGAAGAGTGCCTTTTCGACCTTAGAGTGTCATTACGGGTAGAATATATAATACCCATCCTAGGTTTGAACAATCTGATGGCACGTAAACGCGACGTTACTAAAACCCATGCCTTTAGCGCTCAAAGGTCTGGCAGCAAAAAGTACGCAAAGGCAGAGCGGCGCAGGCGCCGCAAGCCTAGGTAATTCTTGGCAAACCTAGTGGCTCATCCCTTTGAATGACTTGTACATATCTGCAAGCACATCGTCTGACTTTGATGGATCGATATGGTCGCCGGATTGTCCTGCGTTGCCGATAGAAAAAGAGACATTGGACTCTATCTTGTTGCACTTGTTACAGTAGAACATCGCAAATGTGACGGCTTTGTGATCTTCATTAGCATGTCCGCAGGAATCGCACACCATGGCAGGTTGAGAGAATGGTTAGCGTTCACGAATAATAAAGAACGGGTTGTCACAAAATATTCCAGACAGCTGCAAATCAGCATGTACTCGTGTTGAAAGCAGGGCTCAAATGATTTGGGAGTCAACCATCTCTACAGTAGCAGCAGTCCAAGTATCGGCCATAACCTCTGGCATGATCGATGACTAAGCCGTGGACAGGACAGCGGAACGTGTAGTAATCGAGTCCTTCATATTCGCACAACCTTGAGCGCCCGAACAGCGCCAGCTTCAGCGACAGCAGCAAGCCATTCCGTTGAACTAGGTGCGTGTCCCTTACGTAAAGTTGCATTGCTTCCGTGTGTGAATATTCGATAAAGAATGCGTGCATGTATCTTCAAATACATTTAGCACGGTCGGATGCTCGGCTGTTGAGGTATTCTCATGCGTAAAGCATCCCAAAATGACGATGAGCTTATGTAAACGTTCTATTTGGCAGGTGGTATCTAATAGGCGGCTGATTTCTAGGCTGTAAAGTCGCGGCAGATGACTTCCTTGTACCGATAACATCACAATGATTAAGAATCTCGTAGCCGAAGGCAGAGTGATGGTAAGACCATGTCCCAAATGTGTTGGAAGTGGCTTACAACTCAATATAGAAGATAGTAACATAATCCCACCTCAGAGTTACAC
>JBOGQL010000308.1:0-16355 GCA_050748985.1 Nitrososphaera sp.
ATCCATTGGCATGTTAACAGTGTTAAAGACTGGTCTTAACGCTCCACTGGAAATATAGGGGTCGTTTTGTATTGATTTCCTAAACGATTGATATCGGGTTCGTTAACACGACCCCACACGCGGTTCCGGGGGTGACGGGGCCCACCCCTCCCTTTCCCCTGCAGGATCTCCTCTGAGCTTGTCTTGTACTGCGTCCAGTGAATTGATCCGCGAATTAGTACAACTTGATCTGGCCACTTATAACCGACGTGTTAACGTAACTGTGAAGGTAAAGTTAACAAATTCCGATTCTGGATAAGAAAGGCAGGGGTGGCGGGGTGAACATCACTTGAGCTCTACTGACATAGACAACATTTTCAACAAGGCTGCGTCCGGCAGGTCGCTACTGAAGAACAGGCGGACGCTGACGATTGATTACATCCCTGAAAAGCTACCATTCAGGGATTTCGAAGCAAGAACATTGGCACAGGTTCTTTCTACAGTGTTCAAGGGTTCGAGGCCCTCGAACCTGTTGTTGTTTGGCAAGCCAGGAACCGGCAAGACTGCAGTCGCGAAAAACGTAGTCGAGAGGCTGAGGAGAAAAGCACAGGAGCTCGGGATGGAAGTCAACGTGCCGGTGGTTAACGCCAAGCTTGCAAGCAGTCCTTACAAGGTGCTCTTTGAAATCGCAGAGGATATAGGCATCAACCGCGAGGAAAAGGGGAAGGTTCACTTTACCGGCCTTTCAATGGGAGAGGCGACAGACAGGATACTGCAATTTATCCAGAAGAAAAAACTCCGCGTAATACTTGTCATAGACGAAATGGACTCTTTAATAGAAAAGAGCGGGGACGACATACTCTACAGTTTCACAAGGGCCAACCAGCGCATGACAGGCGGCGGGTTCGTTTCGCTTATCGGAATATCGAACAGCATTGACTTCAAGGACAAGCTTGATCCGCGAGTCAGGAGCAGCCTCAGCGAGGAAGAAACGGTCTTCAACCCTTACACCGTGGACCAGTTGCGCCAGATCCTGCAGGAAAGAGCCAAACTCGCATTCACCGACGGCGCGGCTTCAGATGCGGCGATAAACCTGTGCGCTGCGGTTGCAGGCAGAGAGCATGGAGATGCAAGGAAGGCCATAGATCTTCTCCGCGTTGCGGCAGAGCTGGCCGAGCGGGAAGGCGCAGGCAGGGTGGACGAAAAGCATGTGAAGGCGGCCCAGGACAAGATCGAAAAGGACGCGCCTTACGAGGTTTTGAAAAATTCCCCGACCCATACAAAACTTGTGATGCTGGCCGTAATGAGGGCCAAGAATGGCAGCACCGGCGAAGTCTACAGCCTGTACTCCTCGATCTGCAAGATGAAGGACCAGGATCCTCTAACGCAGCGGCGGATGACCCAGATAATCAGCGAACTCGATCTTCTGGGCCTTGTCAGCACAGACGTGGTGAGCCAGGGCCGTTACGGCAGGTCTCAAAAAATCACACTGACAATACCACAGTCGACCGTCAGGGACGCACTCCGGGACGAAACCGGTTTATCTGCGATTATTGATTCTGATTGAAATCCTTGATAAACGGCTGCAGCGTCGCAAGGTTTACCAGTATCCCAATTCCAGGAGTCGGGGTAATGCCCATCGTCTGCTGGAAGTTTGTCTGTCTCTGCCATGCACCCGAGTTCACGATTAGGGTTCCCTTGTAGTTCTGCATCTCAACTACATGGACGTGGCCTGAGTGGAGTATGTCAGGCACCTCGGAAATTACCATCATGTCTTCCTGCTCTGGCGCGATCGGAGTACGCGCGCCGTAGGTTGGTGCAAGATGGCGCGCCTTCAGAAGCACCTTCATCGCCTCCGCAGGCTTTGCATAGCTAAGGCCCGGCGTTGTGGCGATCACGTCATCGAGACTCTGACCATGGTACATCAGAACCTTGACTCCGTTGAGCTCCAGCAATGCAGGGTTGCCAAGCATCTTGCAATTTTCAAGGTGCTGCAGTTGCTCTTCCAGCTCGTTCCTGGATATCGAAGGCTGGGGCAACGCACGCCTTCCCGGGTCGTGGTTTCCTGGTATCACGAAAATCTTGATATGTTTTGGCACCCTAGCCAGCAACGCCAGCGCGCGGTTCATCTGCTTTTCCGCGTCCATCTCGATCAGTTCCTTGTCCTGGTTGGGATAAATCCCGATGCCGTCTACGAGATCGCCGGCGAAACAAAGGAATTTGATCTTGCTCACGATCTCGTCTTCAGTCGAGGAGAGCCACTCGAGGAAGTGCGAAAATTCAGAGTCCATGAAATGCTTGCTGCCTACGTGCAGGTCTGAAATCAAGATCGCATACGACTCCGACCTGCTTCTGTTCGGAAGATGGTCAGGTATGTCAGGAGTAACGACGTTCTTTACTGTTGCAGTGCCCTGCATGCCTTTCCTACCGGTTTCAAGTTCCAGCATGACCATCTGGTCTAGGGCCAAAGATGCTGCTTGCTTTCTGGTATCCTCTGTTACCGCCATTACGCTGAGGATTCCCGTGTGATCATCGATTGCCAGCTCGATCCCATTTTTCTTCTGGCGCCTGGACATCAGCAGGCCAGCCACCAGCGTTGTGGGGCCGTTGCGAACGGGTCGCCCTCTTGCCTCGGGATTAAGCGTGCTGTTCCCGTTACGCAGGTTCTGCTTGACCGAGGCGATCTTTGAAATGCGCTTGCTTTCGGGCCGCTGTGACAGGACGCGCATCAACTTCTCAAATCTGCTCCGAAAAAGTGCAGCGTAGCCTTCCACACCTTCTCCAGTCGTCACTCCAGGTGTCGGATCCATCAAGACTTTAGAAATCTGCTCCGAGGGGCCTGCCTCCACTTTTTCTGGCCTGAGCAAGCTCTTGATGTCTTCAACCAGAATAGTGGAATTCTTTGACTGTCTTTTCGTCTTGATGATATCCTGCACTATCTTGAGGATATCAGATTGGAGGCCTTTGAGCATGGCAAAAGCGTCGGGATGAATCTGAAATCCATTGCTGGTTGCATAGGACAGCGCACTGAACACTTCGTTCTGGAGAGCCATCGATCCCGAGCCGGTCTTGGATTCGGAAGGGATGCTTAATTAGATTTCTGTAGCTCGATCGCCATTGTTTTATGCCGGATGCGCTAAACATTGATGTCGATGAAAAAATTCTGCGGCCGCTGCAAGAAAGAGCTGCCGGACGACTCTAGGTACCTGCTGTGTGAAGAATGCCACAAGCGCACGGTAATGTCCGAAGAGGACAGAGAATTCTACGAAAACTCGCGGATGCACTACTAGCAAGATTCAATGTCAAGGTTATAATTGGCCTGAAAAGTCATTTCACCCTGTGGCGACGACCGCGCAGACTGCCGGCCCAAAGGCAGGCACGGCACTGATTTTCTCCGCATTGGTAATGCTATACTCCGTGATGCTCTTTGGCGTCTACATCACGTCTTCAAGGCAAGGCCTCTCATGCCCCGACTGGCCGCTCTGCCCAAACGGCTTTGGCTTTCCTTCAGAAAAGTACTTTTTCGAACACTACCACAGGTTGATGGTTGTCATCACGGCCGGGCTGATCTATGCTTCAGCCGCATACTGCGGATCTCGCATCCGGGGGGCGCGCAAGACAGCATTTCTTGCGGCCATGATCGTTTCGATTCAGATAGCGCTCGGCATGGTGGTGGTAACCACAGAGCTCCAGCCGCTTCTGGTTGCGGCGCACCTGTCGACCGGGATTCTCCTTTTCGCGATGACTCTCATGACTTTCCTGAGCGCTTACCGGAGTGTTCCCCGAATGCGCTGACACGCAGAGGTACCATCAACTCTATAACAATTAACCATCAACCTTAAAATGAAAAGATCCCTCTCGATATAGGAGAGTTGCGCCAGACAATCCTTCTCGTGGATCAAAAGCACAGCACGGCAAACCTGATGAAGACCTACCTGCGCGCGGATGGGTTCAGCGTAGACCACACACCAGACCCTTCAGAGGCGCTGAAATTTGCAAGCCAGATAAAATACGAGGTGGTAATAACGGACCTTGTGATGCGTGGCATGACCGGAATTGACCTCTACAGGGAAATAAAATCCACATACGACAGCCGCATCATTTTCATGTTCCTGCTCAGCGCATCAAGCGAAGCGCTCCGCCTGATGGGCTCGCTCGAAAGAAACGACGTGATAAAGAAGGAGCCCCTCTCGATCAATGAAGTAATCTCCAAGGTTCGGGCTGCCGTCACGAATAGTCGTTGAAGATGCTGTTTATGTGCGACAGCAATTCGTTGCGTAGCTCGATCACTTTTGCCCGTTTCTCGCCATCAAGATCGTTCATCAGCAGCGAGTCGAGACCTTCCACCAGGTACTTGATGTTTGGTAAGGTGAGCAGAACCTTTTCGTCCTCTAGATGATGTTTGCTAGCCATTTCCTCTGCATTACTATTGGCAGCGGTTATTATTATTCTCAGTGGAGCAGTCTTTTCAGCAATACCCGTATGGGGGCATCCTCACCTGAAAACAGAAATATCCTTCCTGCATATCCACTCTAGCCATGGCTGATGATAATTCGACTGGAGGTAGCAGTCGGTACCAGCGCCAGACGATCCTGAACCTTTACAACTCGGGCATCCCTCCGGAGGTAATCGCCGTACAGATGGACATCAGCCGGGAAGAGATTGACAGGGTGATTCAGGGGGCAGCTGCCGATGCTGAGAAAGTAAAAACTTCGAAGGAAGCTTCTGTGACCCCTTCCCTTGCGTCATTTTACCTTGATGCTGTCGTCGACCTGGACAAGGCAATCAAGATGGCGCAGGAGAGGGTCTGGAAAGCACTGAAGGCGGAGCCGCAATTCAATCTCTCGACGGAGGAGGCGCACAACACTCTCGCAAGACACGCCAAAACAAAGTTAAACCTTGTAATACTGAACATAGACCTCGTCGGCTCGACCAGCATGGCGATGACCCTGCCGGTTGACAGGCTGGCGACCATTATGCAGGCATTTACAGAACAGATGTCTATTACAATAAGTGCCTATGGCGGCTACGTCCTAAAGTACGTCGGCGATGCGATCCTCGCCTTCTTTGTTGCGGAGGGCGAGCCCTTCCTGCCCTCCATAAACGCAGTCAACTGCGCGCGCTCTATGATAAAGATAATGAGGGAAGGGATCAACCCAATCCTCAACCAGTATGATTATCCCGAGATGAGCGTGAGGGTGGGAATCGACCTGGGCGAAAACGCGGTCGTCCAGTACGGCTGGGACACACACACCGTCGATGGAAGGCAGCTAAGATGGCCACACTACGACATCCTCGGCTACACCATGAACATTGCAACCAAAATGACGGCACTCGCCAAACCAGACCAAGTAGTCGTTGGAAAGATGGTATACGATGTCTTGGACGAACGCCAGAAATCCACCTTCCAGCCTCTGAAGATAAATCCCGAGGTGTGGAGCTACGTGAGCGACTACACCGGCGGCATATATCCGCTTTATGGGACGGCGTAGGATTAGATATATATCTGAAAAACACGATGCTATTGCTACCAGATGCGCGCGATAGAGTACAAGGATTCTTTTGTCAAGATTGCCGGTCTTATCGGAGGAGAGGAGTACGTGAAGGTCGCCCGGTCACTCCTCAATACCGAGGACGTGACAGACGAAGAAATCGCGAGTGCAACAGGACTGAAAATTAACATCGTCCGCAAGGTTCTCTACGATATGTTTGGAAAGGCGTTGATAACCGGCATCCGGGTCAAGGACGAAAAGAAGGGATGGTTCGTCTACCGCTGGCGAGCAAAGCAGGACCAGGTCGACAATTTCATCGACAACCAGAAGAAAAAAATCCTGGATAGGCTGCATAAACGGCTGGAGTACGAGGAATCGACAGAATTCTATCACTGCGGAAACCATGACTGCGCCCGCGTGAAATTCGACGTCGCGGTTGAGCTGTTCTTCAAGTGCCCCAACTGCAAGGCCCCGCTCAACATGGTGGACAACACAAAGATCAAGGAAGCGCTGCGATACAAGATAGATCAGATAACGACCGACATATCAAACAAGTGATAATCGATTCAGTCATGATTGTGTTAGCGACCTTGCTACGCGGAATATGTCAAGCCACATCTGCCAGGTCAATTTCCCGGTGTTTGTATTCTGCCGGCTGGGGTGGTATGAGGCGAGAAGGATCCTGCCGTCGCCGATATCATGCCGACTTCCATGGGCAAACGCAAGTCCTTTCAGGTTAGCTGCTCTGCAATACGCCTCAAACGCAATCCTGCCAAGGGCGAGCACAACCCTGACATTTTTCAAGAGCCGAAGCTCTGCCAGCAGGTACCGCGAACAATTCGACAGTTCTGAGGGGAGCGGCTTGTTTCCTGGAGGGGCACATCTCACCGCGGCCGTGACGTACGCGTCGTCGAGAACAAGCCCGTCGTCTTTTGAAATGCTCGTAGGAATGTTTGCAAAACCGGTTTCATGCATCGCCCTTGCGAGCCAGTCACCGCTGCCGTCGCCGGTAAACATTCTCCCGGTCCTGTTGCCGCCGTGAGCTGCAGGTGCGAGACCTAAAATCAACAGCCTTGCTCTTGGATCCCCCCAGCTTGGGACAGGCTTGGCCCAGTAATCATCGTGGGCAAACCTCTTGATTTTTTTCTCCCCGACCTGCCTGACGTACTTCGAGAGCCTCGGACAGAGCGTGCATCGCGTTACCTTGGAGTTCAGCCGACAAAGCTCGTCGTCAGGTTCCACGATTTGTTTCGGTACATTGTTCGTTATTAGGCTAATCTTTTTATCACCCATGGTGTCGTTCGTCTTACGATTGTCTAGTGCCGAGACAAATTCTGGCAGCAACACTTCCGGCGATGAGCTGACGCTGATCGCCGGTTCCGTGGTGTTGAGCGAAAGTCCTGCTTACCAGCTAAAGTATTGGAGGAAAAAGTTTGGAGTGAAGCAGGCAGATCTCGCAAGAAGGATGGACATCACTCCTTCTGTCTTGAGCGACTATGAAAAGGGACGCAGGCCGTCGCCGGGAGTCAACTTTATCAAACGATACCTCCTCGCTCTTTACGAACTCGATAAGCGGAGCCTCTCGGCTACAACCGCGCCACAGGTAGCGGCGGCGCCCGTCGCTGATGCACATATAAGCCAGTCGTAACAAAATCGTTGCATGCCTCTAATTGTAGTTTCGTTATATCCGGGCAGGACTTCTGAACAGAAGAACGAATTCGCCAGGGCCGTGACTGATGCGGCTGTGCGGATACTGAACACAAAGCCGGAGCACGTGATCTTGGTGTTTGACGAAAAGCCCAAAGAAAACTGGTTCCAGACGGGAAAGCCCCTCTAGACAGGCACGCGGGCAAAACTATTTCTATTTTGGCCAACCGCACTGCTCTGCTTGACGAAAATTGCGATAGTGCAGATGCGCTCCTCGGAAGACAAGCAGGAAAACCTGATCAAGTCCATAGATTTTGTCAGCGAAGCCGCATCAAGCAGCGCGGAGCTCGTCTGCTTTCCCGAGTTCCAGATGGCCTATTCGCCTCCCAGCCAGTCGGCAAGGCAGCTCGCTGGGATCGCAGAAACGGTAAAGGGCGAGTTTATCGCAGCGCTTTCCAAGGCGGCAAGAAAGAACAAGATCGGAATTGTCGCCACGATCTACGAGAAGAGCAGCTCCCTGCGCGTTTACGACACCGCAGTGGCGCTGGGTCCTTCGGGGGCGGTGACATCCGTGTACCGCAAGCTGCACCTCTATGATGCGCTTGGATTCAAGGAATCTGCAAAGATGGCGCGGGGCAAAACGATCAAAGATCCGATACGCACAAAGGCTGGCAGCGTTGGCCTTTTGATCTGCTACGACCTCCGCTTCCCAGAGCTTGCCAGGATACTGACGGTGAAGGGCGCGGACATTCTTGTCGCGCCATCGGCGTGGGTGCAGGGTGAAATGAAGGAAGAGCACTGGGTAACGATGATCAAGGCCAGGGCGATAGAAAACGGCTCGTACGTTGCTGCGCCGGATCAGGTCGGAAACATTTTCTGCGGAAGGAGCATGGTTGTAGACCCGTTCGGAGTCACGCTTGCAGACATGGGCCAGCGCGAGGGGGTAGAAACGATCCAGATCGACCGGTCGCGGGTCAGGCAGGTCAGAAAATCGCTTCCCCTCTTGAGGAACCGCCGGACAGACATTTACGAACTTTCGTACTAGCAGGTCAGGGCCAAAAAGTGGTCGTTATGAGTGGTCCTCCATTCAATCTTGCACTCGTTCTTGTCAATGGGACACGGGAACCTCTCCTTGCAGTATTCGCAGAGGTGCGAATGATCGCTGTAGACCATCAAGAATCGTACTATGGATTTCTTTTCTTATCAAGGTAATGCAGGCTTGCTAGTGAACCATTTTCTAGAGAACCACTACCGACTATGGATTTCATTTGCTTCTGGACGGGCATTGCATGTTGATGCAGGTTATCCACTGCTTTGCCCTCCGGCCGAAAATTACTCCAATGATCGGCCATCCGCACTTATTACAACTCCTTCCAGTTATTCTGATCGCTCCTTTCTGCGGCAGCGGCGCTGTGGCACCGCAAGAGCCGGCTGCATAGTTTGAGCAACCAACAAAGCGCTTTTTCGATAACCTTGACCTGATCATCCGCAGCTGCCCCGTCTTGCATAAAGGGCACCGACCGAGAGTTGCAGCTTGGACTCGATCAGAGGCGTCAGCCTCGCCTATGCCCCTGCCGATCTCGAGTTCATTCTCACGAAATCCGGATAGCGATTCCACCAGTCTGTCCATGGCACTTTCTATGGCGGCAGCGCTGTCGGATGAGCCGGTCTCTATCCTCTCGAGCTGCTCTTCCATAGACCTCGTGAGATCTGTGGATATTATTGCAGGGGCAAATTCTTCCATCGTTTCTATTACCGCAAATCCAAGATCCGTGACGCCGATCCCATCGCGAGTTGAAGCGACGTAGTTTCTCCTGAATAGCGTCGAAATGATGTCAGCCCTTGTGGCCTTTGTGCCTATCTTCTCCTGCTCCATCTTGGCGAGCAGGGTCGCCTGGTTGTACCGCCTGGGCGGCTGCGCGAATTTTTCTTCCATGCTTATACCCGAGTTTTCCACCCCATCGCCTTTGCCCAATTCGGGCAGCTTGCGCTGCTCCACCCTTGCGTAAGGCGTGTAGAATATCATCCAACCTTCGTAGATGGGAGTAATCCCTTCTGTCCTGAATTCATGGCCTGCTACGCCTATGCTAACTTTTGTGTGCTGGCTCGAAGCTGCGTCTCCAAAGGTCGCAAGAAACCTCTTCACTATCAGATCATAGATTTTGAATTCTACGCCGCCGAGCCTGCGGGTCGGGACAACGCCGGTGGGATAGATGGCAGGGTGCGCGGGGTCGGACATCGCGCCTTCGTTCGGGGACAGCCTGCCCCTTGATAGCAGGATCGATGCCATCCTGCCGTAACTTGCGATTTTCGATAGCCCGGCGATGATCTTGGCATACCCAATCGATGTGGGAAGCTTTTGGCTTGAGGTCCGTGGATATGAAATGAGTGCCTGCAGGTAAAGCTTTTCCGCGATCGCAAGAGTATAACCCGGGGAAGCCCTGAAGAGCCTGTAGGCTTCGCGCTGCAGGTCGCCAAGGTTGAACGGAGCTGGAGGCTGAAGAACCACCCTGCTGACGGCAACATCCAATATGCTGGCTTCAGCGCCAGAGCACCCGCTGACTATTTTCCTGGCTTCACAAAGAGTGGCGATCTTGGGCTTAACATATTGTGCTGCAAACTCCTGACCATCTTTCCGAAAATTGCCGGATATCATCCAATAAGGATCCGCGACGTGAAGCCTGATCTCGAGCTCCCTGTCGACCATAAACGCAAGTGTGGGACCCTGCACTCTTCCAATGGACAAGTCGCGGTAGCGGCCCCTGACCTTCTTGAAAGAACCAGACAGAGCCCTTGACAGGTTGACACCATATAGAAAGTCAAGAAGATGGCGCGACCTCCCTGCCTCAGCGAGCCTGGCGCTGGGAGCCATCAGGTTAAGAAACGACTCTCTTATTTCGTCGTCGGTCAATGTCGAGAACTTTGCACGCAGTGATTTTTCGTATTTGCCTCCACACGCGTATTCGAGTATGCTGTACCCGATCACCTCGCCTTCCTGATCAAAGTCGCAGGCGTGCACGTACGCCGACGCGTTCTTTGCGAGTTCAGAAATGACCCTGATTATTCTTGCAGCTCGGGCATTCTTCCCAAGAGGGCCCCATTCCAGATCAAGAACGGGGTATACGCTTTTGTTGACCGTCGAGTCAGACAATCCGTAGAGGTGGCCAAGAGCGGAACACACAACGTATTTGCGATCGCCGCTACTCACCTCAAATACTGTAACGCCCGCCGTCTTTGCCTCGCGTGCATTGCCCAGAGCCTGCGCAATCCGCCTGGCGGCATCAGGTTTTTCGCAGACTACTAGCGTATACAACCGGCATCAAACCCTGTTTAGCATTCTGGATATTAATGCGATGCAGCACAATCCAGTCACCATCGCCGGTGATTCTTACGTATCAACAGGATCTAAGCTATTTATACACGAGATTGACTCTTTTAATTAATGACGAACAAAGTCTGCGTTCTTGGCGCCGGCAGCACAAAATATGGAAAACTCAACGAGAGCATAATTGAAATTGCACTCAGCGCTGCCAAAGACGCCATAGAATCAGCAGCGATCACACCCAAAGATATCCAGGCAGGATACATTTCAAACGTTTTCGGCGTTGCTGACAAGCAGGTGCACATGGCACCCGTCATCATGAGCAACCTTGGCATTTCGCACGTCCCCGGTCTTACAATCGAGTCGGCCTGCGGTTCGGGCTCTGTAATGTTCCGCGAAGCATTCGCCAACGTTGCTGCAGGATTTTATGACTGCGTCCTTGGTCTTGGCGTCGAGAAGGTGACGCATACCGGAACGGCGCACAGCACCACGCTCTTTTCCTACTGCTCTGACTTTTTCTACGAAGGAGGCAACGGCGCGTCGTTCCCCGGACTGTTCGCTTCCATGGCAAGGGCGTACATGACGACTCACAAGGCAACAGAAGAGGATCTCGCCCACGTCGCGGTCAAGAACCATGAAAACGGAATGCTGAACCCAAAGGCGCATGTCCACAAGAGGATTACGGTTGAGGACGTGATGAAGTCACCGGTGGTCGCTTCGCCATTAAAGCTGCTCGACTGCTGCCCGTTTTCTGACGGTGCATCTGCAACGATCCTGTGCAGCGAAGAGTTTGCGAAGAAATCAGGAAGGCCGTACGTCGAGGTAATCGGATCCGGGAGAGGCGCATCCCCGGCATCGGTGCAGGGACGCGAGGACATCACCACTATTCCAAGCACAGTTTCAGCGGCAAGGCAGGCGTACAAGATGGCCGGCGTCGCTCCCAAGGACATCGACTTTGCCGAAGTCCATGACTGTTTTACGATAGCAGAGGTTATCGACATTGAGGACCTAGGGTTCTTCCCCAAGGGCAAGGCAGCGCACGCAGTCAGGGACGGGGCAACAAAGCTCACTGGCGAGATACCGATAAACCCATCAGGAGGACTGAAGTCGAAGGGCCACCCGATAGGCGCCACCGGCGTCGGGCAGGTCGTCGAGGTATTCGACCAGTTCACGGGAAAGGCGGGACAGCGGACGATTCCAAACGCCGAGATCGCCCTCACGCACAACTTTGGCGCCACCGGCGCAAGCGCTGCTGTCCACATATTCAGAAAGGTAGACAGGAAATAAAGTGATCATGGAGACATTGTCCTCAGCGCAACAGCAGTCAACCCGTGAGAGGTTCATCGAGGCTGCGAACAGGAAAAAGATACTGACCAACAGGTGCACCAGCTGCGGACACCTCATGCTAGAGACGGTTCTCTTCTGTGAAAAGTGCTCCGGCAGCAAGTTCGAGAAGGTGGAGCTCGAGGGCACGGGAACGGTCGTCACGTACACCATTCAGGCAGTCGCGCCGGAAGGATTTGAGGACGCCGGCCCGTACGCGTGGGTCGTATTCAAGGTGGACAATGCGCAGCTGAGGGCTTCAGGATTTCTTCCCGAGATAAAAACTCCACAGGATCTTTCAGTCGGGGCCAAGGTGAGAGTGGCCGGCTATGACGCAAAGCATGGCCTGATGCTGGAAAAGTAGCGTCTGTATGTAATCTTGCATACCAAGCTTTGTCTTATATCCATCCGATCCAGTACTAATTTCGCGCACATGTTCGAGTCGAAGGTGTACCAGTGCGAGTCGTGCAACGAGTTCTTCTTCTTTGAGCTCGATGCTGACGAGCATAAGAAGCGGACAAATCATTCCGACTTTAAGGTAACTGACTGGACTTCGCGCGAGGACACTTCACCAAGGATCAACAGGGTGAAGGGCGGCTCGCCTGTTTGACCGCATAGCAGCAGCTGCACGCTTTGTTAAAAACTGTCAAGGACACTTTTATTATGATAGATGTTGCATGCTGCTGGCATACATGCTGTCAGCAGATGTTATTTGCGGCAAGTGCGGCTCGGTAATCTATCAGATGCGAATGCTAAAGTCAGTAAGAGACGCCTTGCGCGCAACCAGCAGCCGCTGCCCGGTTTGCGGGGTCGCGCTCAACCCTGCTGACTTTGCAGTTTCTGCGAACAAGCGCTAGTGAATGCGGTCGTGCTTTCTGAACGCGCCATAGTATGCAAGGGTAGCCAGGGCCAACGCAAGCAGGTACCAGCCGGGCAGAACGAAGGCACCAAGGTCGATAGCTCCCATGTGCAGCGACGTCCAGTCGGATGCCTGCATTAAAAGCCCGCCCTTTGGATCGCTCTCAAGAGGCACGGCAAGCCTGTTGGCAAACCATGCGAAATCCTCAACCAAGATCGCAGTGATGAGGTTGGCGAAGCCGAGCATGGCGGCTTTTACCCTTTTGTGGCGGCCAAGGAGCTTGAAGGTCATGTCGTCCCACAACGCAGCCCAGCTGATAAGGACGAATATGAAGAGCATCGGAAAGAGGTGGTACTGGTACATGTTGCCGATGATCGGCTTTGTCTCCCTGCTCCTGTCAAAATTGCTATCCTCGACCACCACCTTGCCGTTTGATACCAGGAGCGCGGGATCCTTGATGTAGTAATATTCGAGATGGGCAAAGCTTGCGGCAAAAACGACGGAGATGATCGCGGTCGAGATGAACTCGATCTTGCGCGCCCCTAGGTGCATCTTTATTTGATCAATCTTTGACTTGCCGCTGTGATCTCTCTCTTCGGTTTTGACCATCTGTGATGCTGAAAGTATCCTCCCGTCGATATTTAATCATACAAATTCCGGCGTAGCTTAGCTTTTTGGCAGCTTTAGGTGCAGAGACTTCAACACCGGGTCTTTTCCAATTTTTACAAACCGGGATAACGTAAGAAGATGGCAGGGGGAGCGGAGAAGCGCCAGCAGTTCGTTAGCCAGATAAGCAATGCAACTACTGTCGTATACAACCAGCTCGCACGATTGAGACTACTTGACAGGAGGTTTGCCTCAATGGAGGCATTCTTCCTTGAGCAGATAACAAACAGCATCAAGACAGGAAACAATGTCCGCGCCAAAATCATCGCATCCGAACTGTCGAACGTGAGGCGACTTCGCAGAACGACGCAGCACACGGGCCTGGCTCTTGAAGCACTCGTCATAAGGTTCAGCACTATAAACGAGTTCGCTTCAATCCTCGACACCATCGATCCTACGGTCGAGATGATAAGAGGCATCCAGGTAGAGCTGAGAAAGGCCATCCCAGCCGCAAACCAGGTCTTCTCTGATGTGTCGGCGGTAACGTCAGACGTACTTGTGAACGCAAACATCAGGGTAGATGCCAGGATCTCAACTCCAATGGATGTCGACGCTCTCTCGATACTGAATGAAATCGAAGGGGCGCTCGAGGCCGAAGCAAAGGCAAAACTGCCGGATGTCCCAACGCACATTTCCTCTGCCTGTCAGGCAGCAAAGCAAGTCGAGCAGCAGGGCTTGCTGATCGAAAGTTAGAGAATAGTTGACCAAAAGGTCAACTGGCCCGAGTAGGGTGGATCGTACTTTTAGTGAAAGATATTTTACAAAGTAGTTTTAATCAATTACCTTGATAACGGGGTGCAATGGAACAGGTGAGTCTTGATTATCAATCAGATTCCAGAAAGGGCGGGGTTCTGGAATCCGCGTCAAGGCGCGTAAGAATGATATTTTCTGTGATGGCAAGCCCCAACAGGATTGACATCCTTCGAATCCTGAATACCAAGGGACCTCTGACTTATTCGGAGCTCAAGGCACTTGCCGGCTTCAAGTCCAAGAAAGAGTCAGGCAAGTTCGCCTACCACCTGAGAAAGCTGCTGAGGCAGCTTCTGGTTGCGCTCAACAAGGCCGAACGCCGCTACACGATAACCAACCTGGGAAAGTTGGTGCTGAGCCTTGCCCGCCAGATCGAGGAGCGCTCGATAATCGAGAGCGGCAAGATGTACGTCCGGACGAGCAGGCAGACTATCGAGGAGTTCAACTCGCACAAGATTATCCAGTCGCTTGTTAGGGAGGCCAACCTCCCACTTGAGCAGGCCCACAAAATAACAGAAGAGGTCGAGAACAAGATCTACAAGTTCCAGACGACCTATCTAACCTCATCACTCATCCGGGAGACTGTCAATTCTGTCCTCATAGAGCACGGCCATGAGGAATACAGGAACAAGCTCGCTCGGCTCGGCCTCCCGTCGTCAGACATTGTCGAGATGCTCTCAAGCGAAGAGGCTACAAGGAACGGCATAGGGGGGGTCATGACCAGGACGGCTACCAGCGTATTTTCCGAATACCTCGTATTCAACACTATGCCAAAGGACATCGCCGACATGCATCTAGCAGGCGAGATAAACATAGCAGGGACAGGCGTCTGGGGACTCTTGCCAGACACGGTTTTTCTGGACCTTGCCGAACTGGACGAGGGCCTCGACCTGGGCGCGCACTTCCTGAACGTGGCAAGGATTCCTGCGATCAAGACATCTGACGACGCCATCGCGTCTCTACCGCTGCTCATTTCATTGCTCAGCAGGGAGGCGTCCTCCGAAGTTGTGCTGGAAGGATTCGTGCCGGCGCTGCTGAAGAATGAAAAGAATTCAGAGGAGCTCGCGTCAAGGTTTGCCAGGGCGCTGATTGCGTCTTCAGCCGCACCGTTCTACTATGGAGGCCTCCCCATAACCACGATATCCGTTCCGGCCGATGGATTTGATTCCAAGCAGGTGAACGCGCTGCTGGATGGCTACAAAAAGTACGTGGATGCAACCCCGATGCCGCGGATAGGTCTTGCATTGGCATACTCTGGCAGCGGCAAGACCACAGCGAAGGACAACCTGGATCATGTGGCGGCTGCTGCTCGTGCGGGCGGAATCGTTTCAATATGCAATGGGCAGCTCAGGGCAAACAACGGCATCCGCAGGGCTGCGGGCACGGGGTCGGCTACCGCGACGATGATGTTCCATTCGCTTTCGATTAACCTGCCGAGGCTCGCGTACGAATCAAACAAGGACGAAACTTATTTTCGCGCAAAGCTCGCGCTCTTGATCAAGCCGTCACTTGCCGCGATGTCAATGCGGAAGAGGACAATAGTCGACTATGTAAAGCGCGGCCTGACTCCGGCAATAGGCAGCAGCACAAAGTCGATGCAGAGAGGCGCGTCTAACATCATAGTTAACCTTACTGGCACAAGAGAATCTGTTTACACCATATTGGGCCATGACGGAGCTGCAGGCGGCGAAATCATGCAAAAGGTGCTAAGGACTGCGTCCGAGGTGGCTGGGATCCAAGGCAGGCAGCTCGGCGAGGATGGTTCGGCCGGGATATCCATGGTCGCAGACGACAGCGGCGCGAGATTCGCATCCCTTGACGCCGAGAAATACGGCAAGATCTCTCTGCTACAATCGCAGAATACCACCAGCTATTCCCAGGGAATGACATTAAATGGCAGGGAAATCCTTTTGGAAGGTAAGGAAGCTATCCAAGAGTCCATTACGTTAGACAGGCTTCTCAACGGCGGTTTTGCCGCTGGTGTCGACATCACTGACCTGACGCCTGCCGAAGTAAGAGGGGCACTTGATGCCTGCGCTGCGCTTCCATTCTTCAGGCCGCGAATAAGGATTGGAGTATGCGCAACCTGCGGCAGGAAATCTAAAGCTGCTGCTGACAGATGCGAATATTGCAAGTCGCCGCACAGGCTCGAATCATATTCATAATACCAGCGTCGCTGCTTTTCCCGCCGCACCATCATTGCCTTCCGGGATCATGACGAACTGATGCGCAGCACGATGATGATTGGTTGTTGTAATCGCGCAAAATATTTTTTATTTTATGGAAATTTTATTCAGTGGCTTTCAGAATTCAGCTT
>JBOGQL010000309.1:0-2802 GCA_050748985.1 Nitrososphaera sp.
ATTGCTAGCTCACCAAATAGGATTGAATCCTTATCGAGAGCTACAACGGTCTTACTCAGGTAGGTATTATCACTCAGAATGTCTAGTATGCCAGATTTCTTTACTAGCTGTAGACTCGCACAAGGGAAATGGATCTTTAGACTCTCAATACGTATTTCGCCATTGACTGTTTTGCGAACCACATGTCTTTTTTCAAATGCTAATTTACGCAGCTTATCCAACTGAAGTATCAATCGGGAACAGGAACTAAAGCTTTACGACAACCCGTCAGATTTTACCGCACAAACAGGGGGATTCCATTTTTACTGCGGCTCAATCGTTGCCGGCGGCTTGCTCGACACCGCGTACGTGACCCACGTCGCGCCTTCCACTTCGTTTGTTATCCTGTTGCTCATCTTCTCGATCAACTCGTAAGGCAGCCTAGACCAGTCGGCCGTCATCGCGTCCACCGATTCCACAATCCTGATTATGACAATACGGCCGTAGACGCGCTCGTCGCCCAGCACGCCAACAGCCCTGTCATCGCCGACCATCGCGTACGCCTGCCAGACTTTGTCGTACCAGCGTGCAGCTCGCAGCTCGTCTTCCACAATCTTGCTAGCGTGCTTGCAGATTCGCGTCTTTTCCGGCGTAACCTCGCCAATTATCCTGACTGCCAGCCCGGGTCCAGGAAACGGGTGCCTGTTTAGGAGCTCGTGCGGAACTCCCAGCAGCCTCGCTACCTTCCTGACCTCGTCCTTGTACAGATACCTGAGAGGCTCGATCACTTTCAGGTCGAGCCACTTGGGAAGGCCGCCGACATTGTGGTGAGTCTTGATGACTGAAGCCGGCCCTTGTGAAACGCCGCTCTCTATCACGTCGGGATATAGCGTTCCCTGTGCGAGCCAGTGGAATGGGCCGCTCTTTTTCACTACATCAGCAAAGACGTTCGCAAACTCTTCGCCGATTATCTTGCGCTTTTTCTCCGGATCTGCCACTCCCTTCAGCTTGCTCAGGAACTTCTTCTCCGCATTTACGTAGATGAGGTCGATTCCCAGATTTTTCTTGAACAGCTTTACGACGTCGTCCTCTTCGCCCTGCCGCAAAAGGCCATGGTTAACAAAGAGGCACCGCAGGTTGTCGCCAATCGCCCTGTGCATCAGGGCAGCAACAGTGGTCGAGTCGATGCCACCGCTCACCGCCGCCAGCACCTTCTCCCTGCCCACCCTGCTGCGAATATCTTTGATGGTCGACTCGATAAAGCTCTCCATGTCCCATTCGGCACTTGCGCCGCTTATCGTCTGGGCAAAGTTTTTCAGGATTTGAGTGCCCTTTTCGGTGTGGACAACTTCGGGGTGGAACTGGATGCCAAACATCTTCTTTTCCTTGTTGCCAATTGCAGCCGAAAATGAATTTTCAGTGTGCCCGAGGATTTTAAAGCCGCCCGGCAGCTTCTCGGCCGCGTCGCCGTGGCTCATCCAGCAGTTAATGCTGTTCGTGCCCAGGTTCTTGAACAGGTCGGAGCCATCGTCGATGACAAGTCCCGCGCGGCCGTATTCCCTGCTGCTTGCCCTTTTCACCTTCCCTCCAAAGCTGTCCACGAGAACCTGGTGGCCGTAGCAGATGCCGAGTATGGGCCTGCCCATAGAGAGAATTTCCTTGTCGGGTCTTGGCGCTCCCTTTGCGTACACGCTTGCCGGCCCTCCTGAAAATATTATCCCCTTTGGGTCCATCTCCCTTATGACTTTGGCCGAAGTGTTGTAAGGCAAGAGCTCGCAGTACACGTTGGCTTCGCGGATTCGCCGGCAGATCAGGTGACTGTACTGGGAGCCAAAGTCCAGAACCACTATCTTGTCCATTAATATCAGCTGCTGCTTTTTTCCAGCATTCTGGTAAATACCCAGGTACAGGTGTTGAATATCTCCTGCAGGCGCTCCTTGTCGCGGTAATTTTCTATCACGATGCGCCTGATGGTGCCACCTTCTTCCTCCACCCTGTACCTGAGCGCGTCTGATTCCCTTAGTGAGCCCTGGGTGATCTTCTCGGCATCCTTGTTCTTCATGCCGTCGAGGATCCTGTTCAAAAAGAACGAACGAAAGGGCGGCGTGTTGACATTAAGAACGAAGCTATTCGCAGGTACAATGATAACGCTATTCGGAGAAACCTCTGCGTTAGCCAGCATAAATTCGTCCTTGGCCCGCCTGAGCGGCCTGACGTCCCTGCTGTCCGCGGCCTTCAAGGTTGGTGATTCCTGCCGTTGCGTTGGAGCGTCCTGCCCGGGCGCACTTCTAGTCTGCTGCACCTGCGCCGTGGCAGCCGGCGATCCTGACCCCGCAAGAGAGGCAAGGCTTGCCGCAGCCCTAAAGCTTCCCTGCTTGAGCATTCCGTCAATCAGTGAAAGAGCCGTGCGGAGCCTCTCGATTTCTTCCTGCTTGTCTGCAACCTGCTTGACGAGCCACTCGCGTAATTCCGCCGCGCGCCTGACATCGTCCTCGGAATAGCCTGACATCGACAGTGGATGCTACTGCCTGAAAGATATAATAGCTTTAGCTTTGCCCGTCAGCGCTTCTTCTTGTTTAGTCGCATGAGAACAATGAACGCTGCCGCCCAGGAAACAAATGCGAGGATGGGCTGGCCAAGGAACCACGCGGCGCCGCCTGCCACCGCGAGCGCCATGCCAACGATGCCTGTGCCCTGCCTGCGCCCAAGACGCATGCCTACGGATATCGGGCGAGAGGCGCGAATCCCCTGATCGGCCTCTTCGCACTGTCAGCAAGCTGCGAGCGAGACTGCTTGGCAAGCATCTCAAGAAGGCGCCTGCCG
>JBOGQL010000310.1:0-7540 GCA_050748985.1 Nitrososphaera sp.
GCTTTGGAGGAACTGAAATCAGGCACCATCGATGCTTATTTTTGGCGGCTTCCTCTTGAAGTCGTTCCCGATCTACAAGATGATCCCCGGGTCGAGATTTACGAGAGAAATGCAGGCTCCTTTGGCCTGCTGTTGAATCCAGCAGAGCCTGAAGATAGAGCAAGAACGATGAATCCATTTCAGTTCAAAGAAGTAAGGTATGCCATGAATTATCTCGTCGACCGTGATTTTGTAGTCCAGGAAATTCTCAAAGGCCACGGAACTGCCATGTTCGACCCTTTCGGAGTATATTCGCCTGAATATCTCAACGTCATCGATGTCGTCGAGTCTCTTGACTTTCGAAATGATTTTTCGTTGGCTAACAACATGATCAGCGACAGGCTTGTCGCCGAGGGTGCAACGAAGCAAGATGGCAAATGGACGTTCGGGGGCAACCCTGTGGTGATAAAGATCTTCATCAGGTGTGATGATACTCGAAGGAACTCCCTGGGAGAATCCGTTGCTTCAACCCTTGAAAACATAGGTTTCACTATTGATAGGATATGTGGAGACCTCACTAACGCGCAAGTCACAGTGTATGGCTCAGACCCGCAAGAGTTCAAATGGCACATCTACACCGAAGGCTATGCCGGAACCTCGGTATTCGTGAAGTACAACCCTACAGTCCCTTCGCAGATGTACGCACCTTGGTTTGGAAACATGCCGGGCGCACAAGATCCAAGTTTCTGGCAATACGAAAATGAGACTCTCGATGAAGTTACGCAGCGCATATTCAAGTTTGACTTTACTTCCGAAAGTGAAAGGAACGAGCTTGTTCGGAATGCCGTAACGATGGGATTGCAAGAGTCCGTGAGGATTTTTGTAGTCCAGACGAGTGAACCCTACGCTGCCTCGTCTTCTGTAAAGGGGTTAGTGAACGATTTCGGCGCCGGCATCACTAGCAGGTTCTCTCTGGTAAATGCCGCGCCGGACGACAGCGCAACCTTGAATATTGGCGTAAAGCAGCTGTCCGCAGGCGCGTGGAATGGTCCCGGTGGCTTTAAAGACACATTTAGCAGAACAATAGGAGACGCGCTTGGTGATCCGGGCATGTCGAGGAACCCCTATACGGGCGATGTGATACCGGTCAGGGTGGAATGGACTGATGTCGAGACTAACGGTCCTACAGGAAAAGTTGACATCCATCCTGACGCACAGAAATGGGATCCATATTCTCAGCAATGGAAGAAAGTTGGCGACATCGCTGGAAACGAAGGATCGAAGAGTAAAGTCACATTCAAGATACAGTATTCAAAGTGGCATAACGGCATTCAGATGGACAGGGCAGACCTGCTCTACCCGTATTATTTTCTCTTCGAGTGGGGCATAGGGAACCAAACAAACGACGTAACGGTTGATTCAGAGTTTACTTCGCAGACGGAGGTCTTCCTTCCACTTTTGAAAGGTATAAGATTCCTTTCTGATAACGAAGTCGAGTCATACATTGATGTTTGGCACTACGATGAAACAGAGATCGCGGACTACATAACGATCTGGGCTGGGGAGCCCTGGGAAATAACAGCAGCAGAGGAGAGGCTGGTGTCTAGTGGAAAGCTCGCCTACTCACGCGGCGAGGCCACCTCCAAGCAAGTTGACTGGCTTTCGACCGTGAGTCCTGCACATGCCAACATGATAAAGGCCGAGCTCCAAAAAATGAAAGATGAGCGCTTTGTGCCGGCAGCGTTGAAGGAAATTGTAGATCCTGATGATGCGGCTAGGCGGTACGATGCTAGCATTGCATGGATATCGGAGCACAGGAATGCCGAGATCAGCAACGGGCCATTCTACCTGGATGATTTCAACCCCGAGGCACAGACCGCAACCATCAGGGCTTTCAGGGACGAGTCCTACCCGTTTGAGCAGGGACACTGGTCAGTCTTTGGGACTCCCCAGATCGCTTCCGTGGAAAGCGTCGAAAGGCCGCCCATAGTGATAGGACAGCCTAGAGCAATTCAGGTTGAGATTACAGTTGCGGGGCAACCTAGCAGCGACGCGCAGGTGAGTTACTTTATCTCTGGAAGAGAGGGAACAGTGGTCAAGGGGCAAGGCAAGCCTCTATCAGATCAGCCGGGTAAATTTCTGATCGATATGAACGCGGATGAGACGTCCAAGTTGTCTTCCGGCCCCAATACGCTCAAAGTTTTTGCGACCAGCAACATGGCGTACAGACCTGATTTTCGAGTCACTACTATCCTGGCCAGCGCAGCGACGACGGGAACAGGGGGTAACGGTAACGATACTAATGGGAATGGGCCTGGTGACGGTGGTCCGCCACCGTCGGGTTGTCTTATCGCAACAGCCGCGTTCGGCTCTGAATTGACCCCGCAGGTTCAGTACCTTCGACACTTCAGGGACGATTACATACTGTCCACGGCATCCGGCTCGGCATTCATGAATGTCTTCAACTCTGCATACTATTCTTTCAGCCCTCAGGTGGCGGACTATGAGAGACAGAATCCGTGGCTGCAGCAGACCATGAAAATTTCGTTGTATCCGCTGTTTGGAATACTGACGATGTCCGAGAGGGTTCATACCGTAGCAGGAGGAGGGGAGGCCGGAGCGATTCTCGCAGGGGCAGCCGCAAGCATACTAATTGGCGCGGTCTACCTGTCAATCCCCGCAGCAGTTATTGCCACTGCTAGACCCCGTGGCAGAAAAAGCATTCTGAATTCCAAAACCTTGACCATTGCTTTAATTGTTCTAGGATCCGTCACAGCTGCCCTAGCCGTAGGAACAGCCATTAACGGCCAGTTGCTGCTCTCCATAACCAGCGCGGCCTTCGTCCTGATACTGGCTGGATTGTCCGCGATGATTGTGGCAGTAGGATTTTCAAGGTTGCTTGGTGCCCGTAGGGAGAGACCAAGTGAATTTTAATATAAAACTCATATCTGATCTCTGATAGCAATTGAAAGGATTCTACGTCTTCGCGTTAAAGCGCTCCGGGTACATGGTGTTGGTACTGTTTGGCACACTTCTGATTACCCTTGCACTCCTCGGGCCCACTTTTGACCAAGTCGTCAAGAGCTCGATCAGGGCGAGACTGATTCAGGAGGCCAGCGAAAATCCGAACCTACGTTTTCTTACGCCCGATGAATTCGACAAATGGGTAGACACACAGCTAAGGATGGAAATTCACAATTTGGGATTGGATGAACCATGGTACTCCCCCAAGCGGCTCTACAACTCCGTTGCAAAGGTAATGCTTCTTGATCTTGGGCGATCAACTAATTTTCAGAGCAGTTCAGGGTCTTCGAGCGTTAATGATATCATTTGGGAAAGGCTGCCGAGGACGGTTCTGCTTTTTACAACAGCGACAATTATCGTGTCCGTAATAGGGCTTTACATGGGCGCATTCGTCGCTAACAGGCAAGGATCGGTCTGGGATAGGATGAACTCTGCCTTCGCCGTATTCAGCACTTCCTTTCCAACATGGTGGATTGGGATGCTACTGATATTTTTCTTTGCCTTCGTGATCAATATCTTTCCTCCCCAGGCGCTGCCTCAGTTGCGACCTTCAGATCCGTATTATATAGTCGACCTTCTTTACCACATGGCGCTCCCGCTGATTACGTTGGTACTAACCGGCGTTGGTTCGTGGGCCTATTTCGTCAGATACTTTGTTGTGGGGATATTGAGCGAAGATTATATCAGAGCGAAAAGAACCGCAGGGATCCCCGAGAGGAGAATTCTGTATTCACATGCGTTAAAGAATGCCGGGCCACCCATCATAACATCCATTGCACTCGGATTGGCAGGCTCTTTTTCCGGTGCACTGCTGACAGAATCGGTCTTCAACTGGCCTGGGATGGGAAGATTATTTTACGATGCGATAGGGTTCCTCGATTACCCGATTATCATCGGTCTCACATACATTTCTACCGTGATTTTCATTATTACGGTTTTCTTGACAGATCTGGTCTACGCCTACCTTGATCCGAGGATCCGGGTGGGTGGAGCGGAAGGATTCGGAGCGCAGTAGGCAGTTCAAGATGTCTGTGAGCGACATACTTTCGCGAAAGGAGATAGTGTCAGCCTTCAGGCGCTCCAAGGCAGGAATGTCCGGGGTAGTCATTCTGATGGCCCTGCTCCTCCTCTCGCTATACGCTGCGGTGGGGATTCCGCTTGAATCATACAAGCAGTGGAACAACCCGAGCTACTGGTTGGATAATCCCGCATCTGCTGCGCCGGCCTGGACGAATATCGGGGTATTCGGACCACAGTCAGCAGAGCATATAGTAGTGCCATCTTCCGCTGCTTCAGTATCAGAATCTGTCAGCGACGGCATAAGGACCGTAACTTATACTTACAGAGTGAGTTTCACTTATAATTCCTACCCTAGCGATTTCATTTTGACGTACAGGGTCAACTACCAGGGAACGCCACCGATATTGCAACTTGATGTTCTTCGCCCGGACGGATTGGAGATGCAGATCTACTACTCTGCTCTCCCTTCAACTTCTTCACAGAGCGATGACACATCCAGGAGAGTCTTTTCCACCGAATCGTCTATCACTGATAACCTGCGCGCATATCTCGGGGAATTCAGCTATAAGCAGGACGCGCGCAGGCCGCAGATAATGATATTTTCCGATGCCGACCGACAGGCCGTTTTGAAAGGAACATACATCTTTAGGGAAACCTTCTACTTTTTTGAAGATTCTGATTCTGTAAGGGATTCGAAGTTAGTACTTGGCGGAAAGGCTTACGGCCTGATGGGAACAGACGACCTGCGCCGCGATCTATCCTTCGGAATCTTCTGGGGAGCCCCTGTGGCGCTCTTTATAGGCTTAACAGTTGCGATAGCCTCTACTCTTATCGGCCTCATCTATGGCGTAATCGCAGGTTACAAAGGCAGGAGAACTGATGAAGGATTGATGCGTATTAGTGATCTTTTTTACGCCCTGCCTGTGCTGCCATTGCTCATAATTCTTACGATCGCGGTCGGGAAGAGCATATTCCTCATTACAGGCTTTCTGCTAATTTTTGCGTGGGTTGGAATGGCCAAGATTAGCAGGAGCATGGCGTTGCAAATAAGGAATTTTCAGTATGTCGAGGCAGCAAAACTAATGGGAGAGTCTGATATCAAGGTGGTATTCAAGCATGTGATACCGCAGCTGTTGCCCTTTGCCTTCGCAAGCATTGCAATTTCAGTCCCCGCAGCGATACTCGGAGAAGCAGGACTCAGCTTTCTTGGCCTTGGAGATCCCACGATTCCCACCTGGGGAAAAATCCTGCATGACGCTAATTCGGCGAGTGCTGCCTCCAGAGGTATGTGGTGGTGGGTGGCCCCGCCGGGGCTCATGATCGCAGTCACCGGACTTGCCTTCGTTTTGATTGGAAGCGCACTCGACTCCATTGTGAATCCCAGGTCGAGGAGAAGGTAGTGGATGCCTCAGGACTCATAATCTTCATCACCAGATGATCATATCTTTCAGCCGGCTCTTCCTACACTTCATCAGCATCCGACAAGAAATCCGCCGTGCTATTCTATAACTCTTAGCCCTTTACCCGCACGATCTTGATCCTCTCAAGAACCTTCCAGTACTCGACTTCGCGACCTTGTACGTCACCCTGCGCAAGCCTGTCTTTTATCTCGTCTTCAACTGCCGTCGTCTCAAATGTCTCAAAGGTCTCCAGGTCCATGATCTGAAGAGTGTCGCCCTGCTTGGATATTATCTGTCCACTGCGCTTGTCGATAAGTGGCACCTCCACTTTGGTGGACACCGGACCCACGAAGGGATGCGGCCTTTCATCAAAGACCCCCACCGCGGTGATTCTTGCTTTGGCCGAGCCGTGTTTGCCAGGCTTGCTGTGATCGTACGAAACAATCCTGCACGGCTCGCCATCAATTATGATGTATGATCCAACTTTGAGTGCGCCAAGATCCATCGGCTTGCTCATGAAACAAAAGGCAAGAGAAAATGCTGGTTATTTAACGTTTTACTTGAGTTTTTCAAGAATTGAAAAGCTGACAAGGTTGTTGAGCGAAATGCCCTTCCTTGCTACGTCGCGCCTTGTCCGCTCGCAATATTTTTGATCGGTCTGGTGAGTTTTTTCACCCTCGAGCTCTAGTATCACAAGGTTCTTTGAATATGGGAATGTGACCTTTGGCTGCTCTGCAGCGAACAGCTGCATCTGCGCGAGGCTTGCCTTTTTGACTCTGTCGCGCCGAGCGATCGCATTTGCAAGATCGCCAATCGCCGGGTCGCCGCTTGTGTACTTTGTGAAGTAGAGTGAAACATAGTTGAGTCTGTCACCGGCGCGCTCGAACAGTGGACCAGAAAAGCTGAACATGAATGAAAGCCTGTCCATGTTGTTGTTCTTGATCTCGGCAAGTACCGTCTGCATATCCTTGAATGATGCTAGGATGTACGTGTTGGCCTTGTTTGGAAAGTACGGTACGCTTTCCTCTGCAAAAGTTGCAGTCGCAAAATAAACGTCGAGAAAGTTGTCGCTTTTTTTCCAGTTTTCGATCAGGGATGATGACTGCTTGTCATGCGGGGTACACACGTAACCCTGCATGCACCCCACTACGGAATCCGCCAACCCCATTGACAGGTAAAGCGGCTTGTATTTATGCTCTTAGGCAAGTTCGTTACTGTTGATCCGCTCGGTAATTACATGGATTTTCCCAGCCATCCGAGCCTTCTAAAATACAATACCATAAACAGGGCAGTGCCACACGATGTTGCGAGCACAAATATCAGCGTCGTATATGGTCCGAGCTGATCCCAAACGCCTGTCTGGATGCCTCCCGGCAAATTGACGTTCATCCCATAGTAGGTACCGATGACGGTGGCAGGAATTGACAATGTGAATACAATTGTGAGCACCGCGAGTATTTTGTTTGTCTTTTCCTGGCTCAGCATGAAATCAGTGTCCTTGTAAATTTCTACTGTCTCCCTCGCCTCCTCCAGCGCTTCAAATATTTTCTCCACATGGTCTTGGACGTCCCTGAAGTAAGGCGCAAGGTCTTCTTTGGAAAAGCGCTGCACGTCTTTTGTCAGGTCAACGATTGTGCGCCGCAGCGGGATTACGATCCGGCGAAGGGTTGTTATCTCTCTCCTCAACAGCGAGATTTGGCGGGGAATTGAGATCCTCTCGTCAAAGACACTGTCCTCTATGTCATCTATGTTTCCAACAACCTTCATGAGGATATGCAGAAGATCGTCCACGACAAAGTCGATTACCTTGTGAAGGAGAAATCCCGAGGACTTGCCCATAATCATCTGGCGCTGCCGCTCGTCGTTCTTGCACTGGTTGAAGAGCTCTTCAACAGGCTTCAGGTCGCCGTGGTGTATGGTAACAATGTAATCGGCACCCACAAATATTGACAGCTGGCTGAAGAGGAAGCCCTTCTCCTTGTCAGGCGTTGGAAAATGAAGGATGACAAAGATGTGGTCCTCGTAACGGTCAATTTTGGGGATCTGAATCTTTGAGAGGCAGTCCTCGAGGTTCAACCTGTGGAACGGATACCGCTTCCCGAGAGCGTTCATGTCTG
>JBOGQL010000311.1:0-1936 GCA_050748985.1 Nitrososphaera sp.
GGCAAGAGTTCCCGCGACGAATCTGTGGTGCTCGAGGTCATGCCGATGGCAAACGCGGAGAGCTCCCCGGTATCGTTCAGCATCAATCCCGATGAGCTGCTAAAGGCGTACGATTTGGCTGAGGAGAGGGGACACGATGTCATTGGGATATTCCATTCCCACCCCGGCAGACCTACCCCTTCAGGCACAGACATCAGATTCATGGAATTGAACCCCGTTGTATGGGTTATCTATTCAACGACGGAAAATGAATTCAAGGCATTTGTCAGCGATGTCCAGGTCAGAGAAGTTGCTATAAAGACTAAGGACTGAGCCTTTCAGTGTCTCGGGGGTACAGCACAACATCCCGCACGTTCTGCTGCCCGGTGAGAACCATCATGAGCCTGTCATAGCCGAGGCCCCAGCCGGAATGTGGCGGCATGCCCCATTCAAATGCCCTAAGATGTTCTTCAAAGTTGGCAGGGTTCAGCCCTTGTTCTGCGAGTCTGCTCCTGAGCTTCGCGGGGTCGTGCAGCCTTCGCCCGCCAGACACGAGTTCAAGATATCCGTACTGGAGGTCAAATGACTTCGAAAGTCTTGGATTATCCTCCTTTTCATGAATGTAAAAGGGCTTGAGCTTGATCGGCCAGTCCATGATGAAATAAAATCCTCTGTGGATTTCTCCCAGCTTGCGCAGTGCGGCATCAGAGAGGTCGTCTCCGAAATTGAGTTTCTCGCCTTCCTTTGTGAGCTCGTCGAGGCACTGCTCGTACGTCAGCCTATCTACCTTTGATATACGCAGTCCCTGGTTGACCCCTAGGATCTTGAGATCTTCCGCGTGGTTCTGCTGGAATTCATCGATCACCTTTCGCACTACCAATTCTACGATGTCCATTACGTCTTCGTAGTCGCAGAACGCCGCTTCGATGTCTATGCTGGTGAATTCTGTTAGGTGCCTGACAGTATGGGAATTTTCTGCGCGGAAATATGGACCCACTTCAAATACCCTGTCAAGACCGAGCGTTAGCTGCTCCTTGTATAGCTGGGGACTTTGAGCAAGGTAAGCCCTTCTTTTGAAGTAATCAAAACCAAATAGATTGGCTCCCCCTTCGCTCGCGCTCCCTATTATCTTTGGAGTATTTACCTCGACAAATCCTTCCGCTATCAATGTGTCTCTAATAACCTTGAGGCCAGCAGAACGCAATCTGAAAATGGCCGCGGTCCCCGGGTTGCGGAGATCGAGTGCCCGGGCATCCAGCCGCTTGTCCAGCGCTGACTCGACGCGGCCGGTGGGGTCAATGGGCAACGGATGCACGGCCCTTGTGAGCACTGTAAATTCTACTACCTTCACTTCCACGGGAAAGTCTTTTGCCTTGCTTTTTTGCACGACTCCGGCAACTATTACCGCACTCTGCCTGGGGGTCTGCACTGCAACTTGCAGGTTTTCGCCCGTTACGACAAGCTGGCAGGCTCCTGTTGCGTCTCTGACAGTGACAAACGCGAGCTTGCCAATGTCCCGAACATCCTCGATCCACCCGCCTACCCGGACTTGCTGTCCTATCATATTCTCGCCCAGCTGGCGGGCGTAGTGGGTTCTCCTGATGTCCGCCATCCGTTCTTCACCTAGTGTTGGTGTTCGAATTCGACAAGCAATTCAATGTTCCTAACTGCCTTAGCAATCTTTTGAACCTTTTCAGTGTTAACTCGTTGCTTCTCGGGATTTCCCGAAGCCATGACCTTTGTGAGCTTGTTTCCGTCCGGAAGCCAGAAGAGGTTAACAGAAAGTACTTTGGCAGGGTGAAATAGGTTCTCCATGAAGCGCCGGTCTGACGCTTCAGATTCTACAAACCATATCTTCTGACCGAATTCCGATTCTATCCTTTGGGCGAGAGCCGGGTTGCTTCGAAGAATGCTCACGTCGGGGCTCCTTAGCACCAGGATCAAATCGCCATCAACC
>JBOGQL010000312.1:0-1536 GCA_050748985.1 Nitrososphaera sp.
GCTAACATACAAGGACTTTGAGCCTATTAGAAAGAAGACGCCACATATTGCAGATGTGAGACCGGGAGGATTTTACGTCATGCTAGATCTTGATAAGATAGGTGGAGTACCCTTGATGATGAGCAAGTTGCTTGAAAAAGGTTTGCTACACGGAGATGTTCTTACTGCAACTGGAAAGACATTGAAGGAGAATCTTTCAATCATGAGATTTTCAGTTCCTGCAGATCAAAAGGTATTGAAACCGATCGAATCTCCTATTCACAAAACAGGAACGTTGAAAGTTCTTAGAGGTAATTTAGCGCCAGATGGCGCCGTTGTAAAGATAGCTTCCGTTGGGAATCTTAGGTTTGAAGGAAAGGTAAAGGTTTTCAATCGCGAGGAAGATGCGTTTGATGACATTTCAAAGGGTAAGATAAGGGAAGGCGATGTTGTTGTAATAAGATACGAGGGACCGAAAGGGGGTCCGGGTATGAGGGAGATGTTGGCAGTAACCGCCGCAATAGTTGGTCAAGGCTTGGGAGAGAAGGTAGCTCTTATTACTGATGGAAGATTCTCGGGAGCAACGAGAGGCTTGATGATAGGACACGTTGCCCCAGAAGCAGCAGTTGGAGGACCTATTGGCTTGCTGAAGAACGGTGACGTAGTTATGATAGATGCCGATAAGGGCAGCCTTGATGTTAAGCTATCAAAGAAAGAGTTGGCAGCAAGACAGAAGAGATGGAAACCTATGAAGCCTAGATACACTTGGGGAGTAATGGCCAAGTATGCATCTATTGTGGGCTCTGCAGCAGAAGGAGCTGTTACTACACCGTATCTCAAATAATTGTTACATTAAACGTAAAAATATAAGCGCGGTTCGCATTATTCAGCATAACAATGGACTGCGTATTCTGTTCTATAATCAACAAGAAGGACACAGCTGCGCAGGTTTTCGAGAGTGACGGTTTCATTGCATTCATGGACAAGTATCCAATTAATACAGGTCACACTCTGGTTTTGCCCAAACAACATTACAAAACCATCTCCGATATGCCTGTGAAGGATGTTGGCAAGTTATTCGGTCTATCATCGCATATTGCAAGGGCCGTGATCGAAGCCGTTAACGCGGATGGTTTTACTTTGGGACAGAACAATGGTGAAGCTGCAAACCAGATCGTACCGCACGTCCATGTGCATATAGTTCCACGGTTCAACAATGACAGCGAGATGGGGAGATGGCCAAGCAGAAAAACAGCTTCCGTGCAAGAACTGAACGAAATTGCCGAAAAGATAAAGAAGTTTATCAAACCGCTAACGCTTGATTGATGTTAAACGAAGGCATATCATACGTGCAAATTACTAGTTAGTCAATTAAATTAGTAGGATTAATGAACTCATTAAACCGCAGAGCTTATAATATCCCATAATGAAATTTTGATATGCAGCGTAAACTGTTGGCGCTCGTAACAGGTATTGTACTGTTAGGCACGTTCGTCATGCCCGCATATGGAGTTTATTATGCTCAGCCTCCCAAAACGAAGGCTACCCAGCTAACAC
>JBOGQL010000313.1:0-4332 GCA_050748985.1 Nitrososphaera sp.
TTCCAGACCTGCGTATTGTTGACGTATATATGAGAAATGCTTATCGCAACGTTCCCGGTATTCCTTATAGTCACGTTAGCGTAATCCGTAGGACCCTGCGTGTAGAACCAGACGTCCTCAACCACGAAATTTTCCCTGACCTGGTTTATCTTGCTATCAGTTGAATTCGCGATATCCCTTTGCGCGATTCCAAAACTGGAATTGGACCAGGCGACGAGAAAAGAGCCCATCACTGCCACCGCTGAAACGAGCATGACAGTGGTGACGACGGAACTGAGTCCTCTACGACTGTGAGCCTTCGGTATCCGCAGTCTCAACGGCAATAGTGCAATGAGGCGAGCGTATATCGGTTAGTATGTCAAGCGCGGCTACACCGCTATTCCGATTTATATAAACTCAGTTGAAAATATTACTTACTTTGTCGAAATTCTCACAAAAACCTTGCCGTCGGTGTCTATGCCAATGTGGTGAATCACCACCTTGTCCTTGAACACTGTACTGATTTTCTCAAGGAGCGACCATGACAGCCTGCTGTCATCCACGCCTGCCTTTATCTTGTAACGGCCTTCAATATCTTCCTCGAGACTGCAGCCAGCCTCAAGGCCCATAAGGTACCCCTCCAGCATGTTGATAGCCTCCGGCCTCGTCTGGCGAGCGACATGCCCTCGCGCTTCGGCGGATGGCGGCTCAACTTGATGGCTTGGCGCTGGCGTGGCGACTGCGGCGGCCATTGCGTGCTCCTTATTCCTCACCGCCAAGGCAGGTGTCAACCTTGGGGCGGCAGCCTCGACAGCACCGGTGCCACCAGACATCGTGCCCACAAGCTCGACAAGTGTCTTGGCTACTTTTTCCTCAGAGGTCGGGGATGTGATTACAAAGAAATGGAGATCCTGGCTTCCGAACATGAATATGTCATGCTTTGCAAATCGGGTCACCGACAGCCTGTGCGATCCGGATATGTCTTCAAGCTGCTTTATCAGGGAAAACATCAGGGCTATCTGGACGTCGAGGGTGTCGTGCCTCTCAATTGGGAGCGAAAAGCGCGACTTGCCGACGCGGTAGCTCAAGAGCTTTGCATTGTTATCTAGGATGCCTGCAAAGACCAAAAAGTCGGAGAGATCGGAGTCGACCTTGTCCAGCAGCTTCTCAATGGCGACGCCGGCAGACACATGCCGGCAAACTTCAGTCTTCTATATAAGGTTATCAAAGATAAACCTAAAGACCGAGATCATTGAGAGGTTGTTTGTGTAGAATCCGCACAACTCCGATTTCTTGAACGAGTTGCTTTCCAGCAGGAGAATGATGTCCTTGTTGTCGACTAGAACGAAATTCACCGGCACCACCTTGGCAGTCGTCTTAAGAGATATCGGGCTGGGGCCGCCTTTGCCTCCTTCCTCGCCTTCCGCCGTGATGTAGTCGGTCGCGTTCTTGCAGGGCGTTCGCAACTTTACGCGTATTCCCTTGCGGGTAAGCTGGATCATCTGGTCAGTTATCTCGGCATGGTAAAAGTTCACCAGGTTCCTGTCCGTTACAAGGATGGTAACCTCTTCCTTCGCGTCTGCGAGCATCCTCTTTATCTTGGAATTGATCGAATTCTCGCCCATGACGATCTGGTAACTTTCCTTCTTGTCTGAATCCAGGACTACAGTGCTGCTGACGATGGCTTCGACCATTTCCTGATATCCCTTCTTCTTCTCTGCAATTGCCTGCAATGCATTCTGTTTTGTCTGCACTAGGCAATCGATGACCTCCTGAATTGGCAGGGCATAGTATTTCTGAGGTCGGTCGAAGGTAGAGAACACCACACCCTTTGATAGCAGTGTTGAAATGTAGTTATAAGTTTCCGTCCTCTGGATCCCAGTGTGTCGTGAAACATCACTTGCTGTAGAATTCCCATGCGTCATGAGGAACAGCAATATCCTTGCCTCGTTCAACGTCAAGTCTAGTTTCTGCAGTTCTGAAATCAGGCCACTTTCTATTTCTGAATTCGGGTTTGTCACTTTGAATTCGTCCATTTTGAAGCTAGCTGCCATTTTAGATCGGGGAGCTGGAAGATTGGTTCAGATGTATATAAAGTAGCTGTTGTATGTAGAGTACCACATATGTAGTTTTCGTGAAAAGTGATTTCAAACATGCGAAATATTGTCCGTAGCTTCATAATTCTTACAACAAAACTGGTGCCGGTCCGCACTGTCTGTCAGAAAAGCGACAGTTAACCTGTCAGGAGAATTCCCCTACGATGCCAGCGCCGTGTATATCTGCATGAACTGCTTCGTAATATCTGAAGGCTTGTCGATTACTCTTGCGTTTCGCACGGTCTTCTTTATGGCATCACTCCCCATCCCGATTGCGATGAGGCCTATCCCGAATGACTTGAGCTCTTTCACTGAAATACCGAACTCGTCCTCGATGTTGGAATATCCTGACGGAACGCCATCCGATACGAGTATCAGGAAATTCCTGTCCCTCGAATTCTGCTTTACAAGGTTGCAGCATGCCCTCAGCGCATCGGGGATGTAGGAGAGTCCGTCGGTTCTCAGGCCACCAATCCTTGCCTTTATCAGGTTGTCATATTTTTCGGCAAAGTCTTTGATGCAGAATAGTTCGTCCGAGAACGCAAACATGCTCCAGGGCTGGGTACCAAGAATCTGATGTGCCGTTTCGGCAAGGCAGATCGACACGGCTCTGAGGTCGTTGCTCGAACCGCTCAGGCTCTTGCTCGAGTCTATGAGGATCGTCCAGGACTCTTCCTTCAGCTGTTCCTCATCCCTGGTGAAAATGTCACTTCTCTTTGATTCGCTTGCGATCGCCTGAATAGCAAGTTGCAGGTCTACGTTGCCCACCTCCTGGAACGTGTTCTCATCAAAGGCGTTCTTTACCATTCTTACCCTGTCGCTCATCCTTCTTATGTCGGCTGAGAGTTCGGAATGCACCCTCGAGAAGCTGACGTAATCGCAGACGGGGAACATCACATCGCTGAAATTCAGCTGCCGCGTGGCCTGCCTCAGCTTCTGCATTATCTTTTCCCTGAACTTCTTCTCTCTGACGAATTCAAAGAATGTCTCCTGCCACAGTGCCTCATCACGAACATGCAGACCCTTGACGGCGGGCCTTATTCTGTCGAAATCCTCTGCGGTGAGCAGTCCGCTTTCAAATACTGAAGCCGAAGCTACGTCCCTGCCTGACAGAAGGTGCGAGTATGGAAGGTACATGTTGTGCCATTTGCCAGGAACTTTCAGTATCGTGGCATACAGTGAATTTCCTAGGGACGACAGTTCCCCCCATTTCAGCTGCTTCTTAGTTATCTTGGCCGCCGAAATGTCGGTCAAGACTTGCCTTTCTATCGTGCCGTTGATTTTGTTGGCGCTGGCGGCAAAAGCATCCAAGTTCGAGACAAAGCCCTGAACAACCTTCAGGATAGAAGCGGGCAGATAAACCGGCACGTCAAGAACGAAGGATGTGAGTGCCGTCTGGGCCATAACGGAGTAGTCGATGGATACCCGCGGCTGCAGAAGAAGCGAGAGCGCGTCCGCGGTTCTTATAGCATCATCATAAAACGCCTCTCCTTGGATCTGGCGGACTCTCCGTCTGGCGAACGCGTCCAGAATGATGCTCATCACGTACCTGGCCCTGAGCTGATCCGTCTTTTTGGAAAGCCATTCCTTGATGAAGTCTCGATAGATCCAGCGATAAATTGACTTGGCGCTCAGCATTGTTACCGAAGCCAGCATCGTCTTGACCGCAGCGACTTGCCCGAACTCCGAGTCTTCAAATACAAATGGGCCGTATGAGATTGCCTTTCTCGCAAGCTGAATAGGTGGGATCCCGACTACGCAGTCAGAGATTTTCCTCCCGGTTGTGAGGAAGGGGACGAGATCTCCTATAGGGTACGCGAACCTTGCGCTATCTTGTTCCGAAACCTGAAGCTCTGCGAACTTGTCGTATACTATGGAGTAGAACGAGTTCATTAGACAAGCGTCTCTGCTACCTTCGCCTCAGGTTCCTCTGTGTCTGTATCCTCTACTTGTGGAGCAAAGGTCGGACTGGTAGCAGCCCTGATGATCCTTCTGACAACTTCCTGGGTGGCCATTTCGTCGCTGGTCGTAGACACGATGGTTTCCTCGGCCGCTTTCGGGACGTCCAGTCCGTCAGCGACAAGAGTAGCCCAGTTGATGAGGTCGCCTATGGAGGGCGCGTACGGAAGATCGCCCTTCTTGTAGTTGGCCCTCAGTTGAGCTGCTACACGCACCATCGTCATTGCCACTTCCCTGGTTACCTTGCCTCTTTCCGCGATAAGATCCACCTCGTTGTCGCTTGCCTTTGATCCTACAC
>JBOGQL010000314.1:0-3825 GCA_050748985.1 Nitrososphaera sp.
GCAAGGCACACCGCACAATTGCTGGTCACGCTTGTGAACAAGAGCCTGCGGGAGGGAAAGACCAGCGGCCCTCTCCTGAGGAAGATCAAGAAAGAAAATCCGGTTTACGTGCAGCAGCTATCAGTCCTGTCATCTGTCCCTGGGATCGGAGACAAATTGGCCATAAGGATGCTCGACAGATTCAAGACGCCGAGCAAGGCTCTATCCGCCACAGCCGCGGATTTGGCCAAAATCCCGGGCTTTGGGATTTCTAGGGCGGAGCGGGTGCGCAGGATCCTTGATTCAGCGAGCTCCCAGAGCGCGCCGGTGCAAAGTACTCTGTTCGACGCAGAAGTGTAGAACATTGTAGAAGCAGCTTTCAAGCTCGGCTCAGAAAATCTGGACCGAAGAAATACCGGAAATTGCCGCGTTCAGGGCAGAAATCCTTTCAGGCCTTCCGGTATTTTCGCTTGAGTTTGTTGCCGCATATGGGACATTCCGCTGTGGATGGATCAAACGTCCTGCTACATGCGCTGCAGTATAACAGCCATCTTCTGGCTTCCTTTATCCCCTTGCCAGGAGTCGCGGGGCTGACAGACACTCCTACGGCGTTCGCGACATTGGAAGCGGCGTAGTCATCCGTGACCAGGGTGCTTCCAAGCTGCGATGCCAGGGCGATAACCGAAAGATCTGCTGGCGAAAGCTTTACGTTGTCGCCCGTCTTCTTCGCCGCGGCCACGATCCTGTCGACGTGCGCTTTTTCAGGATCAATGACCTGGAGTCTCCCAGATTCTAACAATACTTCCAGAGCAGCATACGAACTCTTGATGTGTTTGATCTCGTTGAAGACCTTTTCTGTAGTGTAGAACCGGTTCTCAGAAGACGACATGAATACGGTCCCCGCGTAAAATGCACCAGCATCGAGCACGAGGCTAGAAGGCAAATTTCGAGTACCCGAGCTTTGAAAGCTGCCTCATGCCCTTCTTGTGCAGTCGCAGGAATGTGGCATCATCGGCGTAGCGCGAGATTCTAATTGGCCTTTCCGGTTCGACCTTAAAGGTTTCCTGCCCATCTACTATCAGGTGCGTTTCATGCGTGCTCTGGATCGTGATCTCTTCGACAGGTATTACAAGCTGCGGCATCCTGCTAAGGGACGCCATCGGGGTCAGAATCAGACAGCTCATGCCTTCGTGAAGCACTGGCCCTCCGATCGAAAACGAGTGCCCCGTGGAGCCGGTGGGTGTCGAGATCACTATACCATCCATCCTCTGACTTAATTCGTCGCCCATGACCCTTATCGACATGACAGGAGTCCTTGTCAAGCTCACTCTGGTGATCAGTATGTCATTTAACGCAGGCGGAAACGCGATGCCGCCCGAAAAAGCCTGCATCCTTATGCGCGAGTCGAAAAAGTACCTACCTGCAAGTATTGAGCCGACCGCAGAGTCTATCGATCCAGAGTCTATCTCTGCCAGAACGCCTCTATGACCGCCGCTGTTAATGCTGAAGACCGGGACTTTGCCCGGAATAGATCGGAACGCCCTGATGGTCGTCCCGTCGCCGCCGATAGCGAATACAAGGTCAAGCTTGATGCTGCGCAGATCTTCCTGCTTTACAGCCGCGGCGCCTTCGATCTTTAGAGGCAAGAGGCAATAGGTTTTCACCTTGCCCTTCGCAAGGAGGCCGACAATCCTGGCAGCCGCTGCTTCCGCCTCATTATTTCCTATCTTGGTAACTATGGCCGCTGTTCTTATTGCGGATGCCATCTGGATTTCAGCGCCGCAATTAGAGCCCGGCAGTTATTAAATGCCTTTGGTCTGCCCTCAAACAAAGCTCTTAAGTAGGAGGCGGACGCAAAAAGCCTCCATGGCATACTCTCATCCAGAAGTTATTTGCGAGACCGATTGGGTTGCAAACAATTTGAAGAATGGAAGCATAACCCTACTCGAGGTCGACTATGACCCCGAAAATGCGTACAGGCAGGGCCACCTGCCAGGAGCCCATCTTGTCTGGTGGAAAAAGGACATCAACGATCCCTTGAGGCGCGACATTATTGGCAAGCAGCACTTCGAAGAATTGATGAGCAGGGTCGGGGCTACGCCGTCCACCGAGCTGGTACTCTATGGCGACTTTAACAACTGGTTCGCCGCCTTTGCGTTCTGGGTATTCCAGTACTATGGACACAGGAATATCAAATTGATGAACGGTGGCAGAAAAAAGTGGGAAATGGAACAGAGAGAATATACAAAGGACGAGCCGGCCGCGCAACAATCAAAATATGTCGCTAATCCGCCAGATGAAGGAGTCCGGGCATACTTGCCTGATGTCAGGAGAGCTCTGGACAAAATGGATACGATGGTGCTTGTCGATGTGCGATCACCCAAGGAATTCACGGGCGAGATCACAGCACCCCCTGAATATCCGACGGAGCATGCTCAGAGAGGAGGTCACATACCCGGTGCAAAGAATATTCCGTGGGCGCAGGCACTCAAAGATGCAGATGGGACATTCAAGAGTTCGGAGGAGCTGACCGCCTTGTACGGGGGCAAAGGTGTCACTCCAGACAAGAATGTCATTTGCTATTGCAGGATCGGCGAGCGTTCGTCCCATACATGGTTCGTATTGAAGTACCTGCTGGGCTACCCTCTGGTGCGCAACTATGACGGTTCCTGGACAGAATGGGGAAACATGATCGGTAATCCGATAGAGAAATAAGTCGTTCTTTCGCCCCGATCATTTGTTGGACAGCAACCCCGTCAGAAAGGGCCAGTTCTATTTTATCTATGATGCCAGTCCAAACCTTGTACTTGAAGACAAGACAAAGAGAGGACTCGAAATACAGCAGCATGTCGTAGATAACAAGTACGGAGTAGAGGCGGATGAGGGAATTATTCATGATATGGATGGAATCGGCCATAAAGTTGGGATAAGGTGGTATTTTCCACAGTCAGACTACTCCATCGAGCATGTCGTCAGGATCGCTGAAGAAATCGAGGCCAAATACAAAGCGATTAGGGATATGACATGCCCCGACGATGAATAATCTCGAGAATTGCAGAAGAGCGACAGGTGTACGATTCTGTAGGGCACGTTCTTCCTAGTCATCCGAGATCAAGCGAAATCCTTTTAGGACATACGGAGTAGTACGTAAATTCGAGAAGTCAAAATGTCTGTCTTGCTGAAGGATAGAGTTTGGACTATGCTGTCAGAGGTGGTCAAAAGGGGAGTTTACCCTCTGCACGGAAACAGACTTGGACTTTACAGAGTCCCGGTTGAGATCACCGAGAAATCAGAAATTTCCGGGATTATGAACGATCTGCGGAGCTCAGGTTTCAAGATGGACACCCATGCGGACAGGATTTACGTCACCTACAAGTGGTCTGAAAAAGGCGTCGACCTGGTGACAAATGAGGAACTGTCTGCAGATCTGAACATTACGGTTGAAATCGTAACGGGAGATGTCCTTGACCTGATCTATCAGATCAGGCAGCTCGAGTACTTTGGCGATCCTTATTGGATAAAGAACTATCGGCAGAAGGCCGACCAGAATGCAAAGATGGTTATTGACACTATAATCCGTAATACCAAGATAGGCGATAAGCTAATCGCGCACTGGCAGAAGGTTGAGAAGCTGCCACTTGAAGCCGCGATCAACAAGCTCGAAGAGCTGACACCGCTGGCTAAGAGTCCGAAAGCGCGCAGCGCGACTGCGCTTCCTCCCGCAGGTCCTTCCGCCGCGCCCAAGCCTGCCCAGACGCCACCCGCAATGTCAGCTCCCTCCGCCCCTGCGGCAGGCGGAGCCACAACCGTATCGCTATCAGGCACAGGCACCAGCTATGGCAAGGT
>JBOGQL010000315.1:0-2241 GCA_050748985.1 Nitrososphaera sp.
GTTCTGTACTTGGCGAGGCTCGGCTCAGATGCCAGTAAAGCATAGATTGCTATCTCTCGGGAATCATTTTCGTCACCGCCCTTATCACCTTCCCTTGATTGTAATACCGTAACTTCCAGTATCCCGAAAATATCTAGAATTTGTGGATTCTCCAGATTGTCGATTGCATATGCTCTAATCTGGTAAGCTCCATTACATCGACTATCTTCACTTACATCGCAGATTTCAGTCGGAATCCATGATGCTTCGAGGGTGTAATTCATACCAGCTGCCACGCTTCTACTTTGCCACGCCAAGTATACAGTTATGCCTTTTTCGTCTCTGACCTCAACTAGAATAACAACAGGCTGCTCAACCTCATTCTGATTTGTGTACGTCACTCTGATTATAGCTTTTTCGCCAAGTTTGATTTCTCCTATTCGGTCGCCACTTGCGTCAAGAAGCTCGGGATAATTCGTTACGGATGCCGATGAAGAAACATTGGGCGAACCATCGGCCGCGCCATTACCTACCAGTGAAAGTGGAAACATTATGAGTGCGAGAAGCACGTATCTGTGCAATTAACTGATATATGCTGCAGAAGTCTTTGAACTTTCTGCTTTAAGCACTCCAACCAATCATAACGTACGAACTAACGTGAAAGCGGCACAAAATCATGCGTAAATGGGGGGATTCCATTTTTATTTATAAAGAGTGAAAAGTGTACGCCCACTTGGCCTTAGATTTGGGCAGCTATCTTGCTGGATGGCTCTCTGCCATGCTAGCCGAGGCCTAACTTTCTTCTAGATGTAGTGCAATTGGTGACAAGCCAGGGACCCCACATCTAACAACTATATACCTAACCCCTGGCTATTCATAATAGTGGTAAAACCTTTCGAGACAAGACCTGTCCTACTGAATACAAAGAAAGCGCCAGGATTTTGTATCACCTGTTCGGCCGTGGCAACTACAGAAGCACTGTTCAAAACTGAGGGGGTCATAATACTTCGACGGTACTGTGACAAGTGTCTGCCTGGCGCCGAATGTGATATCGGCAAACACTGAAAAACCAGAGGGCTAAGCGCAAAGCCGTACCATCTTACGAGGAAATCATGTTATCGACCCACGCCCTAGTCGAAAACGGCATATCGGCTTGATCCTGCCGTGAGTGTGTATTCACGCCATCCTCCGATTGCAAGTACATTCTTATGAGCATCGCTCGAACAATGATCGATGACAGATATCAATACAAGATTCATAGTTGTCGCCTCCTGCATATTCACGATATCTCCAATGATCGCACCCCTGGGAAGCTCGTAGGCGGAGGATATGACATGACAAAGTTTCTATTAAAGCTAAAATCATTTGCAAATAGCCCCGCTAGCAAAAAACCAAAGTATTGCGCGACTTGCGCCAACCTTGCCACTATCGAAGCTAGCTATGATGTAGGCGAGGGCATCACAGCGATAGAGAAATATTGTGACAAGTGCTCCAAGAGAGTATCGTCATCTAGAGTGTGATCGATTTGGTAACCTGTGAGATGTGCAAAAGAGGAGAAGAATACCACAATTGTGAAACTTGCCAGAAGCACCTCTGCATTTCTTGTTTTAACACAGTACATTTTGGCATCGGAGCTCCACGCGCGGGCAAATCCATGGTCTATAGCAAATGCCTGCTGTGCGGTGACATATTTGCTGAAAACGCAAAGTGCGCCGTTTGCGACAAGTGTGAAATCATACTCACATGGAACTCTTCAATGAATTTTCTTGCTGCTGTCAACAGAGTATCAGAGTTGCTTCGAAAGGATCAGCTTGATTCAAAGCTAAGGAATGAAAAATACTGCAGGGCCAACTTCGGCGTCCGCGCTTCCCAGGCAATAATGGATGCTATAGACAATTCAAAGTTCTAGTTTTTTAGAAAACCCACTGTAGCTATGCCTGTGCAGATGCGCCGCGTGTTGACGGCGCATGGTTGAACAGGATTTTTTGGGTTAGTGTAAACAAGAGTGCTAATTGTAATGCTCGCTTGCAAGAACAGGATGCCATGAGATTTATCGATTAGAGTTGTAAGTGTTTCACTTGCGTGTGTCTTTTGACTGATTGAAACCGTTTGCCAGACACTGCTTCATGACCAGTCCATATAATCATCCGGAGCGTATTCATTTTTGTGTCCCTCGGAGCAAATATGCAGGTTATCAGCAGCTGCGGTAGCTGATTTGAAATCTTTTGTGCTTCCTTCAGGAACATAAAAGCCGGGAAATAC
>JBOGQL010000316.1:0-2499 GCA_050748985.1 Nitrososphaera sp.
GGATTCAAGTTCACCGAAGGCCCGGTCTGGATTCCCAACGGCAGCTACCTGCTCTTCAGCGATCCGAACAGCAACATCATCTACAAATACACCAAGGACGGACAGCTCTCGCTGTTCAGAGAGAAGAGCGGATATGCGGGTGCGGACATTGCGGAATATGGCCAGCCCGGATCGAACGGACTGACGCTGGATCGCGAGGGTCGGCTCACCATCAATGAACACGGCAATCGCCGCGTCACCCGTCTTGAGAAAGATGGGACGGCGACGGTGCTGGTCGACCGGTACGAGGGCAAGCGGCTCAACAGCCCGAACGACCTCGTCTACAAGTCCGATGGGACACTTTACTTCACCGACCCGCCGTTCGGGCTGCCGAAGTTCTCCGCGGATCCGAGGAAGGAATTGCCGTACAGTGGCATCTTTTCGATCTACAAGGGCAAGATTCAGTTGGTCAGCAAAGACTTGAACGGTCCCAATGGCATTGCGCTTTCCCCCGACGAGAAATACCTGTACGTCGGCAATTGGGACGAGAAGAAAAAGGTCGTCATGCGATACGAGGCGAATGCTGATGGAAGCGTGTCTAACGGGCAAGTCTTCTTCGATATGACCACTGCGCCGGGCGAAGACGCAATTGACGGAGTGAAAGTGGATCTACAGGGGAATCTCTACGTCTCTGGCCCAGGCGGACTCTGGGTGATCTCACCTGCGGGCAAGCACCTGGGGACGATCATCGCCCCCAAGCATATTCACAACATGGCCTGGGGCGACGAGGATGGCAAGACACTCTATCTCTGCGCGCGGAGCGGGCTGTACCGGATGCGCCTGGGCATTGCGGGTGTCCGTCCTGGGGACGGTCGTGGCGACTGAGGCCATCAAGAGCGGAACGGAGAGCGGAAAGGCGATGCACAAGTGGGCGCTGTATCCACTTCAGGCTGCGTTGGTGTTGTCCGTCATCGCCTTACACACGTCCGCTCTTGCGGCCCAGCACAAGCACGCTTCGTCCACCTCGGATCGGAGGATCGTCCGGCTCGATCCACGCTTCGACATGCTCGTACCACGGGATGCGGTCCTGGAAAAGATTGCCGATGGATTCGCCTGGGTAGAAGGCCCGGTTTGGAATCGCAAGGGAGGTTTTCTGCTCTTTTCCGACGTTCCCAACAACTCGATTTTCAAATGGAAAGCAGGTGAAGGCGTCAGCCTGTTCTTGAAGTCTAGCGGTTACACCGGTACGGAGCCCTTTCCAGGCAGAGAGCCCGGCTCGAATGGCCTCGCGTTCGATCGGGAAGGACGCCTCGTGTTCTGCCAGCACGGCGATCGCCGCATCAGCCGCCTGGAGAAAGATGGAAGCAGAACGACTCTGGTAGATCGCTACTTGGGGAAACGAATCAACAGTCCCAACGATTTGGTGTTTCGCTCCAACGGTGACCTGTATTTCACCGATCCACCCTTCGGCTTGCCGCAAGCCTTTGAGGATCCTCAGAAAGAGATCGATTTTCAGGGGGTCTATCGACTGTCCACCGACGGCAAGCTCGCTCTCTTGACCAAAGAAGAAGCACCCAATGGCATCGCCTTTTCTCCCGATGAAAAGATTCTCTACGTCTCTGACTCAAAGCGGACCGTCTGGCTGGCTTTCGACGTAGGGAAGGATGGCACCTTCTCCAACCGCCGAGTTCTGTTCGACGGCTCCGAAGTAGGGAAAGGGAAACCCGGTGTGGCCGACGGGATGAAGGTGGACGCTCACGGCAACATTTTCGGTGCGGCTCCCGGTGGACTGTACGTCATCGCACCGGATGGGAAGCTTCTCGGCAGATTTGATTTGGGAACCGCCACGGGCAACTCTGCATGGGGCGAGGATGGCTCGACGCTGTTTATCACTTCGAACACCGCCGTCTATCGGATCCGGCTCCACACCAAAGGGGCGGGGTTTTAATCGATTCCTTAAACAAGACATGATGTATCCCAGGAGGTGCGATATGTTGACCCGGAAGACTTTAACCTTGGGCTTGCTGGCCTTGCTGTTCTTCATCTCTGGGGCCATGGCTCAGGACCCGGTCCCGCTCTATCCCGAGAACTACAAGGTGCTTCTCGAGAATGATCGGGTTCGGGTGCTGGACTTCCGGTTGAGGAAGGGCGCCAAGGAAGACTTCCATTCCCACCCCGCTGCCGTCACCTACGTTCTTTCCCCCTTCAGGATTCGGTTCACATTCCCCGATGGTCAGACGCTCGTTCGGGAGGCCAAGGCGGGAGATGTGTTCTTCGGTGAGGCGGTCACACACTCTCCGGAGAACATCGGTGACACCGATGCGCACGGAATTCTGGTGGAGATGAAAACGCCGCGAGCAGGAGCGACCGCTAGGCAGAGTACCCAGGGAGACGAGTGGCTCACGGCGGTTACCTTTATCCGGGGAGCGGTCGGAAAAGAGGAGGAGTTGAAGCGCGACCTGCTGGCGCTTGCGGCCCCCACCCGCGCCGAGCCCGGCAATATCACTTACGACCTCTATC
>JBOGQL010000317.1:0-1657 GCA_050748985.1 Nitrososphaera sp.
GTCGATCTCCAGCGTGCAGGCGCCGCAGACGCCGTGCTCGCAGCCGAGGTTGGTTCCCGTCAGCAGCTGCTGCTCGCGGAGGAAGTCCACCGGGAGGCGAGCAGCAGATGCTCGCCATCTCGCGCGCGCTCATGTCGCGTTCGAAGCTGGTCATGTTCGACGAGCCGTCGCTGGGCTTTGCGCCCAACGTCGTCGAGCGCACCTTCGACATCATCCAGCAGATCCGCACCGAGGGCGTGACGGTGGTCATAGTCGAGCAAAACGCGCTTGCCGCCCTGGAACTGTCGGATCGATCCTATGCTGGAGCAGGGTCGCGTCAGTCTCACCGGCACGGGCCGGGCGCTGCTCGACGACCCGCACGTCAAGAAGGCCTATCTCGGCGGCTAGGCTGGATGCCTGCGTCTTCCAGCGAAGCGATAGGGTGCAGTGCTTCGCCCACTTCGTGGCCGCACTGCACCGCTTAGTGCGCGACGAGGTGCCGCAACTGTCCCGGAAAGTTCTGGCGAACGAAGAGCACGCGCATTACAGCGGCTCGCGCATCGCGCGCCGGAAGTAGCTCGTGACGGGCGCCAGGAGGTAATCGAGCGTACTGCGATCGTCCGTGCGGATGAAGACTTCGGCCGGCATTCCCGCCTGCAGGCGCAGCTTGCCCGCCGCGGGGAGCTTCCTAGAGGGCACGTCGACATGCACCACGTAGTAAGGCGCGCTGGTCTGCGCATCGACCAACCGGTCCCCCGAGACGTAGGTCACCGCCCCCTGGACAAGCGGCGTAGTGCGCTGCTTGTATGCGGTGAGTCGCACATCAGCCTCGGAGCCTGCGCGGACATGGTTGATGTCCTCAGGACGGATGCGCGCCTCGATGATGAGGCGCTTGTCGTCGGGCACGATCTCCATCAGCACTTCGCGCGGGCCGATTACCGAGCCGGCGTTGAAGACGCGCAGCCCCACAACCTCACCGGCGATTGGCGCTGGGATCTTCTGCCGGTGAGCGGCGTCGCGAGATGGCCGGATGCGCTCCTCGAGGTCGAAGATACGCGCGCTCGTCTCCTTGATCTCGTCCGCAGCAGTCTGCGCGTAGGTATTGCGCATCGACAGAATGCGGAATTCGATTTCGGCGGCCCGCTGGCGCGTTCTCGATCGCTCCGCTCGGTGCTCGCCGTGGCGCGCCTCGTACTCCGCCACCGCCCGCTGCAACGTGAGGAGGCGGGTCTTCTGCACATAGCCATCCGCTAACAGGCCCTCGTTCGCGGCGAGCTCCTCCCTCTGCAGCTTGAGCGCGCGCTCCTCGGCGCCGATCTGCTCGGTGAGCGCCTGGGCCTCGTCCACGTTCTCGCGGATTTGCTTGCGCAGCAGAGCGATTTGGCTCTCGAGCGCATCGCGCCGAGCACGAAAGAGGGCCGTCTCTCGAGCGACCTGCTCGCTCACCTTCGGTTCCCTCGCTCGCTTGAGCAGATCCGGAGGAAACAGAGGCTTGCCTGCGTAGGCACGCTCGGCTTCGAGACGCGCCGCCTTGACGCGCTCGGCGTCGAGCTGGGTACGAAGGAGGTCGAGTTGGGCGTCGATCCGCACGTCATCGAGAACCACGAGCTCCTGGCCCACGCGCACGCGGTCGCCATCGCGCACATGCACGGCTCGCACGATGCCGCCTTCCTGATGC
>JBOGQL010000318.1:0-7231 GCA_050748985.1 Nitrososphaera sp.
TAAGCGACGGTCTGACCCACCAGACTAAATTCGTCTAATCAAAGCCCGGTGTATCAATATGTTATCTCAAGCAAACCAATTGGCTCTGGAATGAGCCAGCATCAAAGCGCTCTATAAGCCCGCTTCACATTGATATTTTTGGGGTCATGTACATCGAGCAGCCCTGACAAGTACCATTGAGGAATGGGAACCCACATCTAGCGTGCTCATCACAGCAATATAGACAACCACATTTCTTGCACTGGTGATAGCAGGCCTCAGAACGGACTTTTTGGTTGGCTGATAGAAACCTTAACCCCTTTTCAGTTGTCTTGAAGGTCATTTCGCCTTCATGATATTCCAAGAGTTCCATTTTCTGAAGGGAGATCAGATACTCTTGCAGGGCTTCAAAGGACAGATAATTATCATGCATCAATTTCGTTCTTGTCGCGCCCTCTGTTGCCGACTGGAGGATCAGGGACATAACCTCATCTCGTTCCCTCTGAGCCATCTGGTGGCGAATGTACATAATGACATTAAAGCAAGATGATAACGTGTTATGGAACCTAGTTACTGCTCAATATTGCTCTGCAGATGTTGCTTACACATAATGCCGGACGTCGTAACAATCCGCTTTTCACAAACTATTATAGCAATGTCCTCCGAACAGTGAATATGGTCTTACATAGTCTTCTTTTTGTTTGGGGCTGCGTGCCCGAGCTCACGAAGGACTGTCAGGACATGACAAATGCCGCGGGGACCTACCTGGGAGCCATCATAGGTGCGATTCTTGCTGGAATCATAAGCTGGCTGATATACAATCGGCAGAAACATACTTCGAACAAGCAGGATCGTACACTTGAACAAATAAAGCAGATAACCGTACATCAGGAAAACACGATTGAGCACATAAAGAAAATCAATGAACATCAAGAGGGAATATTGAAAACGATCAAAGATTCCGACGAGCGCCTCGAAAAAATGCTGGGCACTGTGATGGATCTTGGCAAGCGCACCGATCTTCTAATGGAGAGGCAGGCCGGATACTTTGAATCATTCAAGTCCAAGTTGCCGCAATCTGGTGATCACACCGAGACAAAATAATTCTCGCTAACGCTCAAGATCTCGGCTGTCCTTATCGTCTTTTGAAGGGAAAGCTCGGACGGGTGAATGCGCTTCCGATATTGATTTCTGTAGCCAGACCGCTCAGAGATAGCATTAGAACAAATCTCTATTACCTGTTGTCACACTTTTTAAATATAGCAGCAGAGCCGGAGTCATTGTGATCGGTCTGGAAATCAAGAAGGAGGATTACATGAACAAAAGCAGGTTTGGCAACGATTTTGGGAATGCTCGCCTAGCGATGTCAGCAGTAATTGCTGCGCACGAGACTGACGACTTGATCGGCACTTTGGAGAGAAGTTCGGAAGAAGGGGCAACCGGGAGCTTCAATAGATTCGATTTCCGCCGTACTTTGCAATAAGTAGGTGGGATGATCCATTGGCGAACGAAGTAGCATCGGCCCTCTCTTTCGTAATTGGACTCATCGTCTCTACGATCATTATCTGGATTGTGACAAAGCTGTTCGGGGAAAAGGAAGGAATCGGAAGAGCTTTTGTCACAGCCCTTATTGGTTCGGTCATCTATGCCATCGCATACTTTCTGTTGGGCAATGGCGTACTCGCAGCAATCGCAGGCGGAATAGTATGGCTTCTTGCGTTAAGAGGGCTATACGATATCGGATGGCTCAAGGCGTTCGTGGTTGCAATTATAATCTGGGTTGCAGCGGCGATTATCGGGTTGCTGCTTCCGACTGCGCCCGGACCATTGTAATTTCCGCATCGAATACCGTCAGGAGAGATCGATCAATTCGCTCGATTCGTCTGGGGAAAATACAAGCGACTAAATGGCGACAAAATCTGCCAAAAGTGTCTTAACCCTTGCAACATAGGAACATAATAATCTCACCTAGCAGCATGTCCCGTACAATTGCATCTTTCCGTCGGCTGCTCTGGCTGGAGCTATGGCGCTTGGGATGGGCATTTCTACCCGAAGGGTCTTGAAAGCAAGAACTATCTAGAATACTACTCCAAAGTCTTTGACTATGTCGAAATTGAATCTTCCTTCTATCGCATACCAAATACATTCACGACTACTCGTTGGGCAGAAATAACCCCAGATAATTTCAGGTTCACCGCAAAATTTCCAAAGAGGATCACCCACGTCAAGCGCCTAGGCCAAGGAGTAGAAAGTGATATGGAATATTTCCACAAGGCAATGACTCCGTTAGCTAGCAAATTGGGCTGTTTGCTCATCCAGCTTCCGCCCTCGATGACTATGAAAGAAGGTATGAATAAGATTCGGAACTTGCCATTCGATAAAAGATTCAGGTACGCAATTGAAGTGAGACACAAGAGCTGGTTTGATGATGAAGTTTATTCCTTCCTTAGGAAAAATAATATTTGTCTAGCTTGGAGCCAACTTGAAGATATACAGACGCCAACTGTGGTAACAACTGATTTCCTTTATCTGAGACTCATGGGGGATAGGAGCATTTCCGAAGAAGAATTTGGTACGATTCAAAAAGATAGAACCATTGAAATGAAAGCCTGGGCTGCGGTCATCAACAAGCTATCGAAGGATAAGAAGCTAAAGAATGGCTTCGTACCAACTAGCAACCATTATGCTGGGTTTGCACCGGCCACCGCGAACATGTTCAGGAAGCTAGTGGGGCTGACGCCTGTGATCTGGGAAGAAATGAAGCAAGCAACGTTAGACTAGCAGCTTGGGGGAGGTATAATGTGATAAACAATTTCAAAACGATGGACGAATACATCAAAACCTTTCCGAAGGATGTTCAGGGTATTCTTGAAAAAATGAGGCAGACAATAAGAAAAGTGGCCCCTGAAGCTACAGAGGCAATTAGCTATCAAATGCCCACATTCAAGCTAAATGGCAAGAATTTAGTACATTTCGCGGCATTCAAAAATCATATTGGATTTTATCCGATACCCTCTGGCATTGAAGCATTCAAAAAAGAATTATCGCCGTACAAACAAGGCAAAGGCTCAGTGCAATTTCCCATAGATAGGCCAATCCCATATGACTTAGTTAAAAAAATTGTTATTTTTCGAGTGAAGGAAAATCAGTTCCGTTATCATTTCGGTAAGTCCTCCCGGTTGTAATTGAGATGGACTCGATCCCCGTTCCCGAGTCGGCAATGCGAAAAATGCACTAATGTAGTAATAAAGGATTCCGAGATAGAAACTCTGCCAAGACATTTTTCAGCTTCTGAAAACAGGCTGACTAGATAATTCCTTTCTTTTTATCCTTTAGCCAAGTGTCAGGATGCCTAGAGCTGATCACTCCTCATCAAGATGAGTCGAAATAAGCGGGACCATCCTCCATACCCGGTAGCAGTTAAATATCTGAAAGCCAAGCTAAGCTTGCATTGGCCGCTAGGAGCATCTGGAAGGGAAGCATTTCTTTCGGTCTCGTTAATATTCCAATCAAACTCTATTCTGCAACTGAATCCAAAGAATTTTCATTCAATCAGCTATGTGAGAATGGCCACAAGATACACTACAAGAGATGGTGCCCGGTCGAGGAAAGGGAAGTTCAATGGTCCAATATAAAAAAAGGGTACGAAATCTCAAAAGACAAGTACGTTTTGCTTGAAAAGGATGAACTCGAGAATGTGAAGTTAAAGACCACAAAAACCATCGACATCAAGGAATTCATACAGGCTGAAAGCCTGGATCCTATCTTTGTGGAAAAAAGCTACTATATCGCGCCTGATTCCAAGACTGTCGACAAAGCATATTCTCTATTCGTCAATGTTCTCAGAAACACCGGCAAGATAGGGATTGGCAAAGTCGTCCTCCGAGAAAAAGAGCACCTAGTAGCCTTGCGGGCATATCAGAGAGGACTGGTGATGCACCAGCTCCACTACCAGGATGAGATAAAACCGATCGATGAGATAAAAGAAATTACCTCAAACGCGACGGCAAAAATAAAGATCGAAGAACAGGAGATCGAACTTGGCAAAATGCTTGTTGACAACCTCACCTCAAAGGATCTTGATCTGGGGCAATATTCAGATGCGTATGCGGTGAAATTAAGAGAACTTATTAACGAAAAGGCACGCGGCAAGGTTCATGTCATTAAGGAGGAGCACGAAGAACCTGAATCCGGCAAGGACCTTCTTGAGGCACTGAAAGCCAGTGTCAAGCAGAGTAAACAAAAGCGTGGCTAATCAAGTCTCCTAGTATTTTCAAGTATCTTAGCCAAGTCCTGTTTCTTGCGCAGGATGTCTGACCATGGATCATCATTTTTTCGCAGGATCTCGGGCACGTTAAGTATCGTAAAATCCGTTGGAAGCAGCCGATCCAGATTATTCCACTTTACCGGCATTGAAACCGTAGCTGAAACAGTCGGTCTTGCGGACAAAACTGACGCGACAGTCTTGCCTTTTGCATTCTGGTTATAATCAAAGAATACTTTGCCCTTTCTTTTTACTGTGTTCCATTCCATAGAAACTTTGTCAGGATCCTCTCTTCTCAGCATTCTACCTACTATCTGTGCGAAATCCCTTGTTTGCTTGTAAGAATATATTGGTGCAACTGGAACAAAAATATGCAGCCCGGTCTTTCCGGAAGTCTTGATGTAGGATTCAATCTTGAATCGAGCAAACAGATCCTTCAGGTCAAATGCTACGTCCACCGCGGCCTTGAATCCCTTCTCATTATATTCGGGTTCGCTGCCCGTCTTCTCCCTGCCGGAATAGATGTACGGATCAAGGTCGAAGATGATAAAGTCAGGCGTATCTAGGCCGCACTTTTGCTCATCCGCTGGGTCTGGATCATTTCCTGCCATGGCGCTTCTTTTGCATGCAGAAATGTCCAAGACTCTACTATACCAAGCATGCATTTCTATACAGCCCAAGCTGGCAAGCCACAAGAGTGTCTCCTTGTTGTTACAGACAAGGCAATTGATAATGTCATTTTTTGGTTCTGAAAATATATGCACTGTCTTCGCATTGGCAGGCATGGCTTGATCCCAGTGCTTGTTATAAAATGATTTGCCGGTTATCCCGTCTGGATATCTGCTCAAGGAAAGAGGTCGGTTTCTTAAATGCGGCAGGATATGCTGGCTTACCCTGTCGTAATACTCGACAAGATCTCTTTTCTTTAGCGCGCGGTGGTCGGGCATGGCAGGCCAGTACACCTTTTGAAGATTGGAAAAAGCGTATTCTTTCAATCGTGGAGGTCTCTCCTGCATAACTACCCTTTGAGTTTCTTTCGGCACTTCAATCGCGCATTCCTCCGGCGATTTATCCCCTCTAAGTCTGACAAAGATAGGCGCTCGCATTATTTGATCTTGAGTCCATCCGTTGAATTTTACCTCAGCCACCATTTTCGGTTTTGCCCAGACCGGCTCCCTGTTGACGTACGGGACGAAGTCAATCGGGCATCGCTCTGTTTTCAATCGTTCTAACTTTTTGAAAATTTCTTGGAGCTGCTCGGACGTGAAACCGCTTCCAGAGTGTCCGATGAACCGAAGCTTGCCATGAGCGTACGCAGCAAGAATCAACGACCCAAAATATCCTTCTCTATTGCCTTCTCCTCGAGTGTAGCCAATTACTACACAGTCCTGCGTGACTGCGCTCTTGATTTTCACCCACGATGGCGATCTAACGCCTTCTAAGTACTTGCCGTACTTTTGCTTCCCAACAACACCTTCAAGCTTCATGTTCACGGCGTTATCGAATACTGCTTTGCCCCATTCTTCGATATAGTCTGAAATGCGCATTCCAGGAGAACGCGCCCTTAGGACTCTTGAAAGTACAGCCCTTCTCTCCAAGAATTCTAGCTGCTTCAAATTGCGGCCATCAAGATGTAAGATATCAAAGACAAAATAGGTGGAAGGCGTACTTTGTGAGAGCGACTCGATGTCCTTCTTTGAGTCTACGTTCATTCTTTTCTGATGGCGTTGAAAGTCAGGCGCCCCTTCAGAGTTTAATACGACAATTTCTCCGTCCAATACAACCGAGTTTTCGCATTGAACGGCCGATTTGGCGATCGCCTCAATCTCTGGATATCTGTGAGTAATTGTCATACCACTTCTTGCTTGAATTTCAAGGATGTTTTTTGATTTGTTAAGGAAGAGAATCGAACGGACGCCGTCCCATTTGATTTCGAACACCCAATCCTTGTTGTCAAATGGCTTGTCAACTGGCACGGCCAACATCGGCTTGACTGAAGTAGGAAAATCTTCAAGCGATCCCTTCTGGGTTTCAGGAGCTGTATGTACTGGTAATTTTCGGTTCACCTGCGCGTTTGTACGGCCGGTCAAAACCGACTCGGGCATTGTGGTCGTAATGTCTTCGGTGGAACAGAATTCATCCCTTGTCTTGATAACGAGCCATTGTTTGTCTGAATCCTTCAGCCTTACAAGATGGAAGGACCCTTTTAGTTTCTTTCCTCGAAGGATGATCTTGATATTCCCATCTTTGAACTGTTCTTCAAGGTCGCCATCGATGCTATAGTCCCCGGTGTCCCAGACGATTACGGTCCCCGCGCCATAGTTTCCTTTCGGTATCTTGCCTTCAAAGTGAATATAGTCGCCGGGATGATCTTCTGTCAGTATCGCCAGCCTCTTTACTTTTGGATCCAGCGTCGGCCCCTTTGGCACGGCCCACGACCTGAGGAGACCGTTCTTCGTTTCCAGCCGGAAATCGTAATGGAGTCTCGTGGCCTCGTGCCTTTGCACTACGAATCTCAGCAGCTTGGCTTTCTTGCGATGCACCTTGCGCGCGCCGGGTTCTGGCGTTTTCGCAAAGTTCCTCTTGTGCTTGTATTCGTGGAGAGTCATTCCTTGGGATATACTTGGTTGATTGGAACGGGAATTAAGTTTAGCTTTTGTCAGCTAGAAGCTGCACTAAAATCGTCTGAACTGCGTTGCGGGGGGGGCGCGTCATTGTCTTATTCACTGTATAACTTCTCGAATACAGCGCGGGGAGTGGGATTCGGCTCCCATGGCTGCAGCTATCGTGGGTTCTCTCAGGATAAGTGTTTTGACAGTCATGTAAATGCCCTCATCAATCGAATCTAGATAATGTTTTCGGTAGATGTCGTTCCCGCCAATAATCGCAGTTCAAATCATAGCAGCCCCACGACAACAGCGGGATATCAATACGATGTTACAAGATGGGTACCAGAATTATCATGAACGTCATTTTCCGAGCCTATTG
>JBOGQL010000319.1:0-3522 GCA_050748985.1 Nitrososphaera sp.
GCTCGGGCAGGTCGTCAAGCCTCTTTCTCCTATCCGCCACGTAATCCTGCTGCTGCAAACTCTAGTGTGTCTCTCGACCGATCAATATTAAACGTTTTACGTGGCGACTGCGCGAACTTCAAATTTGAAAAAAAGAAAGATCATGGAAGGACCGCTTCCATGAACCAAGTGTCGACTAGATCCTGCCCTTTATCAGCCTAGTTCTTCCGACGATAGTTACGATTCCAATCAGCGCAGCGGCAATGCCTACGGCTGCGAATGGAAATTCAGGCACTACCTGTGTCCCTGTTATGGTTATTTCGTGTGCTCCAGATGAGTGTGGGACGGTGATTGTGCTCACGCCGCCATCCTGACCCTCTTCAACCTGGGTAGCCTGGCCGTCTACCATGACTGTGTATGGACCTTCTAAAACCGTTCCTACCATCACAACTGTTTCTGTTCCTGACCCGTCGCTCTTGAACGACAGCGTTTTGCTCGCTTCGTCCAGCTCAAACTCGCTTATCTGCGAAGAGCTCTCGACCTCTACCTCAACTTCCGCTCCTGCGACCATGACAGACATCATGCTTGGCTCCGCGCCGTCCTCGGTACCTGTGCCTGCCGGCGGCATCGACGTATTGATTGCTCCCTGCAACGTCAGGCTGTTCACAGCGCTATCGAACGCGCCGACGTTACTGTCGAATTCAGAGCTAGGCGCTGTATACCCAACAACTATCCATCTTGTCTGTGTTTCGGCTCCGACGATTTTCATCTTGTAGGCTTGGCCATCGCTATGGGTGCATTCGATTGTCGCTTCCATTGCTGTCACTCCGCTCACAGTCCTCGGTGCGAACGATGGTGCGCTGCAGTCAGGTGCCTGATCGTCTTGTGAAAAGTCCGATGGATCGGTCGGTGCTTCCTCCACTCCCGATTTGTCCGATATGATGAGCATCATGGCAGTGACAACGTCTTCACTCTCGCCCATCCCGCCGGGTTGAACACTTACGAATGTGCCTTCTTCACTGGCAATCGAGAATCCCTCCCATCCCTCCGGGAACGTAATTTCGACACCAAGTTCTGTGTTTTGGTATGTACCGCTTACCTCCTCCATCGCCGGAGGCACGGGCTGGGCGTATGCTGAAACCGCTGTCGCAGAGATCAGCAGTGCAAGCCCCACTAGAAAAGCTTCTGAAGCGTATTTCCTCATTTACCACGGTACGGAGCAGATGTATAAAAGATTATACGGTATTGTGCGTGTGTTGATACGTGCCTGACGAGCACAGAGTTGCGATCATCGGAGGCGGCGTGCTTGGGATCTCCATCGCCCACTTCCTTGCATCACAGGCCCGCAATCCAGAGTCGGTAATCCTGATAGAGCAGGAGGAGAACATTGCCCAGCATACAAGCAGCAGGAATACTGGGAAAGTTCACGCGCCGTTTCTCTACGACCCGGCGACAAAAAAGGCCTTCGCCAAAGCGGCTGCGCTTGGATACGGGATGTGGCAGGAGTTTTCCAAACGCAAGGGCCTGCTCTTCAAGCGGGACGGAGTGCTCGAAGTTGCCACTGACGACAAGGGGGTCGCAAGGCTGCTCAAGTACATGGAATGGGGAGAAGCAAACGGGCTGGCAAGGAACGAGCTCAAATTACTTGACAAAAATGAAGTTGCAGAGCTCGAGCGAAACGTACGCTGTACTTCGGCAATATACTGCTCAAAGGACGCCTCCGTCGACTACGGCTCGCTCGCAATGGCACTCCTCAATGATATCAAGTCGTTCGGCTCAAAGCTGGCCCTTGGACACAAGGCAGAGCACATAACCTTTGCAGATGGGAGCTATTTGATACAAACAAAGCAGGGCCCGAAGATTCACGCCGACTATCTTGTAAACGCGGCCGGTGGCAACTCGATGGACATTGCGCATCTGATGAAAGTTGCACAGCAGTATACTGACATGCACTTCCGGGGCGAATACTGGGAGGCGCCGCAGGAGTACCACGCTCTTACAAATCTATCGATATACTCTGTCCCAAGGCACCCAGAATATCCATTCCTCGATCCGCACTGGATAGTAAGGGCTGACGGCAGGAGGGAAGTTGGTCCGAACGCTGTGCCGGTGTTCGGACCATATGCATACGGATGGCGAAGGAACCTTGCCGACCTGGTGCCAAAGCTAGTCGAGTCGTCCCGCACCGGCGCCCGCAAGGCTGTATTCGACAAGCAATTCCTGTCACTTGCAAGCACGGAACTGAAAAGCTCTCTATCTAAAACAGCCATGATAAATAGGGTACGGGAATTCCTCCCGGATCTGCGAGCGTCAGTGTTTACTAAAAGAGGAACGTCGGGGATCCGGTCGTCCGTCATCGACAAGACAGGCAAATTCGTGCCTGACACACTGGTCTTGTGGAGGGAATCGTCGGTCCATGTCCTCAATTACAATTCTCCGGGGGCGACTGGCGCGCTGCCGATGGCAGCAAAGATAGCGAGCAAGATCGTAGAGGACGGGATTCTCGAGCAGAGCGAAAGACCAAGATCAACTTGGGACGCCGAAATAATAGCTGCAATGATGGGAGATTAATCTTTTATTCTAGATCAATTCAGGATACGTGAACTTGCTCAGAGAAGTTTACATTGATGCTCTCAAGAACAGGGAGCAGAAAATTTCCAAAGTAAAGGATTCAAGCTATGAAGCTATTCTGGCGGAGGCAGCAACGCGCTGGATCCAGTACAAGCCGTCGCCTGTCGCCTGCAAGTCCGCAGGCGTGGATAGCAGCTGGAACAAGCGCGCCTACCAGGGGCTCAATCTTTATGCCGTGGATGCGATTGCTGCCTCCGGCGCGAATGAAATCCTTGCTTCCGACTACAAGGTTGAAATCGCAAATTCTGCAAGGCGCGAGTTCCTTGAAACAATGGGCATGAACATGGAAGCGTCAGTGGCGCAAAAGGCAGCTGAAACCGGGAAAACAGACATCATTTGCGTCGACGGCTCGATCGTTGCGAGGCTGAAGCGGGCAGATCCCGTTTCGGCAATGAACGCTGCAAAGAAATACGGGAATTCCATATTAGTAGCAAAAAGTTCGGAAAGCAGAACGCAATTTTCTCAAATCGGATCAAGGGCAGGAGACATTTACTACTATGACCGCGCGAGCAGGTCGTCTGCCGGGTATAGCACGCCTGCAGAAATTAATACAGCCTATGGCAGAGTAACTGAAATTTATGCCAGGCTTAGGGAGAGCACGCCTATTCTCCGGCTCGAGGTCCTGCGGAATATTAGCGACCAGGAGATCAGGGGTCTGCTGAACAGCATCTCGTATCACAGCGTAAGCGGATATCCGTATTGTCTAAAGCTGGCGCACGATGCGTGCAAAATAAGCGATGAAGATATAGACAGGATAGCAAGCATATTGAGCCTGCGAAATGAGAACGGAGCCAGGGATGCTCTAAATGAGTGACGGCAGACCGGAACTCGGAATTGTTGTAGGGCAGACGCGGCCTGACAGGGTTTCATTTGAATCGAGAAGGCCGATAAGCGTCGGAGAATACGTGATCC
>JBOGQL010000320.1:0-2297 GCA_050748985.1 Nitrososphaera sp.
GCGAATGGCCCGAATTCCAGCAGCCGCGTCTTCTCAGGGTGCAGCTCCAGGCCGAACTTTGTGAACCGCTCACGCAGCTCGGCCAAAAACCGCTCGGCCTCCGCCCGGTGCTGAAACCCCACGATGAGTAGAGTAGGGCGCTGGCGCGGTGGCGTACAGGGCGTGTGAGGCCAGGCCGTTTCTCCCCTTTCGGGCGAGTGTCCCCCTCGAGCGGCCCATCGCTCCGTCTCCAGCACCCCCTCATCAAACCGGACGCGACCATTTCGGTCATCCGGCTTTCCGACCGCGTTCACCCGGCGGCGTGCGGAAGACCCGCACGATCGTGCCGTGCAACTGATACAGCCCGGCCTTCTTCAAGAAGGACGGCGGGAACTCTCGGTATCCCTTGCCCCGGCGCTTGTGCTTTCGCCGCAGAAAGTTCACCAACTTGGTGTACACGTACGAGTCCACCTTCTTGAAATGCCGGTGGGCGTTGCCGATGCGGAAGTACTGCCCCCAGCCCCGCAGGATCGGGTTCAGCACCCGTACCTTGTCGTCGAGACTGTAGAGATCGTCGTACCCTACCGCATCACGGACCTTCTGGCGTACGCTCTGCATCGCCTTCGTGGATGGCCACCGATAGCAAAACAGCCGCCTCGGGTTGCTCCTCATCGGCCGCAGCCGAAAATGCATCCCAAGGAAGTCGAACCCGTCCTTGGCGTCGACGATCCGCGTCTTCTCCTCGTTCAGGCTCAACCCCAGGTCGTGCACGATCTTCCCCATGCGCTGAAACCACGGCTGCGGGTTCCCGCGACAGAGAATCACGTAATCGTCGCAGTAGCGGATCAGCTTCGCTCCACGGCCCTTCTCCTCCCACGCCACATCGAGCGCGTGAAGATATGCGTTCGCGAGCAACGGCGATATCACTCCGCCCTGGGGCGTCCCCGCCACCGCCGAGCGCATCTCGCCCTCGTCGAGGATTCCCGCCCTCAACCACCTCCGGATCAGACGCAGGATCCACGGGTCAGTGATCCGCCGCCTCACGGCGGCGATCACCCCTTCGTGGGGCAGCGAGTCAAAGCACGCCTTCAAGTCGGCGTCGATGACTTGCCGATATCCCCACGTGACCCACGTCCGAATCTCTTCGATGGCGTCGTGCGCCCCCCGCTTCGGGCGAAACCCGTACGAACAGCCTCGGAAGTCCGCTTCCAGAATGGGCTCGATCACCAGCTTCACCGCCGCCTGCACGACCCGATCCCGCACGACGGGAATCCCAAGCCCGCGCTGCTGCCCAGGCTTCCCCGGCTTCGGGATATACACCCGCCGAACCGGTTGCGGGCGATACCGCTTCTCTCGAAGCTCGACTTCGAGCTCGTCGAGCAGGCGGTCGACCCCGTAGCCCTCGATTGCTGCGATCGTTTGCTTGTCCACCCCGGCGCTGCCGCGGTTCCGTCGGACCCGCTGCCACGCCTCCTCCAGCACCTCGCGTCGATAGACCTTGTCGTACACCACCCCGAACTTCCGCTGCGGCGCCTCCTTGGCCGCCCGATACAGCTTCCTCTGGAGTACCCGCACCCGTTCATCACGCGTGTGTTGAGCCTTGTCGGCAATCACGCCGTGCCTCCTCCCCGAGAAAGCCTCGCTGAAGCAGGGGCCCTTTGCTCCGGGCGCGTTACCGCCCTTCGTCGCTCATATGGCCCCCTCCGACTCCGCCGCCAGGCACCCCTCGGAACTTCGGCTTCCGGCCTTATATCCTCGGTCCCCACCGCACGCGCCGGTGGACCTGGCGGGGTCTCAAGCCTTACCCCTCTGGTCTGTCCCTGCATGCTGCCGCCTTCACCCCGGGAGCCTCGACGGGTTCGTATCCCCGACTCATCCCCCGCCGATACCAGCCTTCGCCCGACGACTGGAGGCTCGGCGACTCCATTCCCAGCTCTCGCAGCTATCTCCGCTGGGTATACGCTGACGGGGCTCTTCGGTCGTTCACGGTTGTTGCGGCCTGCAGGTTTGTCTCCGTCCCTGGGCTGCGTACGACCCCACCTCCCGGTGGAGCCTTCGAGGACGTTGTGTCGGTCCTGCTTCGACATGGCTGGTCGCCCGGCCACGCCTGGACCCAGACTACTCGGGCGCATCGGGGCCTTCCCGAGGCGGGCTCCTTTCATCCCGCTAGAACAGAGGCTTCGGCCTCGCACAGTCGTCGGCATACCGCGTGAGCTGGTATCCCCGCCGGCGCATCTCCCGATCAAACGGCGTCAGAAGAATATTGCTCAGCAAGGGGGAAACCACCCCGCCTTGCGGGGTGCCCTGCGGGGTTGGGA
>JBOGQL010000321.1:0-2341 GCA_050748985.1 Nitrososphaera sp.
GTCGCCACCATTTCTAAAGGGAGTGGCAAGGTAAGAATTAACAACACCCCGGCGGAACTCGTAGCGCCTGATGTCGCTAGGGAGCTGGTCTTAACTCCCCTCACGCTTGTAGGGGAGTTGCGCAACAGGGTCGACATCGATGTCCAGGTGCATGGCGGTGGCTTTATGGGTCAGGCATTCGCAAGCGCCGTAGCAATTTCCAGGGCTATGACGGGACAGGAAAAAGGCGGGAGAGACCCGAGAGAGCACCCGTTTACAAAGAGTGTTCGGGAAGAGATCAGAAGGAAGATAACCGAGTACGACAGGCATTTCCTTTCGGGAGATAGCAGACAGACTGAATCGAAGAAGTTCGGCGGTCCCGGCGCAAGACGCAGAAAGCAAAAGTCCTACCGATAGTACATCTTTGGTTCCTGCGGGATCTCAGCGTAGTGGCCCCAGAGGTACGAGGTTTTTTCGCTGATGTATATCCTACGCCTTGCCGTCCTGCATCGTATAAACTCTGTATAGCCTACCTGTCTCCCTGTCCGTATATTTCCATTCGTCCGCGCTGAACTTTACTTCTTTGAATTTCCCCCTAATATTGGGGTGCAGCATCTTGTGGACATCCTCGCCGATTGAAACCTTGTTCGGGGCTGTCAGCGAAGTTATTTTGGCGGCAATGCTCATGCAGTAGCCTAGAATGTCGATCGGCGAGCTTTTGTCGTCTCCGTACTGAACTATCACGTTTTCGCCTTCGTCAATACCGATCTTTACGTTCAGCTCTGGATAGTCATACTGGTTGAGAATCGGGTTGATGCCGTTCTTGATGACGGTTATCATTGACCTGGCACATTGCACTGCCTTGTCGCACGCCAGGAGCTTGTTGTAGCTGGCAGGGAAGAATGCGATGATGGCGTCGCCGACGTACTTTAGAACATAGCCTTCATGGCTTTGAACTACAGAAGACATCTCGTGGGTAAAAGAACGTATAATCGTAACGAGCTTGTCTATTGGCAGGGTCATGCTCATGTTGGTAGACCCGACAAGGTCCGCATAGAGTATCACGAGCGGAATCTTGGAGCTAACATGATTTAGCAGATAAGCCTGTCCGGGCCGCAAAGACGAATCGTACTGGAAGCTGCGCTTGAGGGCCCGCCATAGCCTGTCTTGAGTCTGTGAAACGAGCGTTTCGGAGTCAACTGCTTTCGTTTGCGTATCGCCTTCATTACTCATCATCATGTTATAGACTACTTTGCGTGTATCGTCCGGGCCCTTGCGATCTTCATCTTCCGTGGAAATCTCCTGACCTTTCCTATCAGTCTTTGGCACCAACGCTTCGCCTTACAGATCTTTTTTGAGCAATTTAAACGTCATTGAGAGTATATTAGACACTTCGTTCTCCTGAATTTAGCGAGCTATCATGAGGTTGCCGGTGAGCGGTTCTGACGATTTTTGCGGCCGAGTAAATTCGGAATCTGAGAAACTGCAGTCAGCTTACCTCGATGCCATAAGGCCGGCAATAAGCGCTCAGTCGTTCGCCGTGATGTTGGGCGACGGTACTGTGACGCAGGTCAACACTTTTGATCCGCAGAAGGTCCGTTCGTTTTACCTGCGCCTCGCGAATGCAATGAAGTACGAGGGCTGGTCGTCCTCGGAAGTTTCGTCGTCAGACACTGATGATCTGCGAAGGTTGTTCTTCCAGGTCAACAGGGATATCGGCAAATACCACCTGGTAGCCTACTTCGGCGTGCAGTTCCACGCTCTGCCGTACTACAGAGTGGACAAGAGGGTAATAGAAATCCAAAAGGAACTGTCAAAAATCGCCGATGATGCTAGCGTTGTGTTTAGAGCCATGTCCGGCGATGCCGACAAGGCGCTTTACGCCGAACTTCAGAAGAAAGGGTATGCGGATCTTGAGTTCCAAGAATTGTTTGAAAAGATGTTTGAAGATGAAAAGCTGGTAGCCGAACTTGATGGGAAGGCGGCAGCGGTAGAGGATCAGTTCCCGCAATTTGAAGAAATGCGTCGAAGGAAATCCGCTCTCTTTGCTGAGCTGAAAGACCTGGTGATAGAGCTGTACCAGACATCTCCCGTTTCGATAGATCATAATCGGTTGATGCAGGGCGAGGAAGGTGTTACGACCTACTGCGACATCGAGGTGATCAAGAATAGAAAGACGATGAAGAGGGAGGCATATCTGGATACCGGGTCTGTGTCGGCGGAGTGGACTGACAAAGTTGCAGCGGCGCTCGCAAGCGTAGTCCAGTGTCTGAAGAGCTCCGCCTAGTATTGCTACATCCCACTATCGGCCGACAAATTGAAATGTGGCAAGAGCAGCGATGGCTATCGCAGAGGTTATCAT
>JBOGQL010000322.1:0-3884 GCA_050748985.1 Nitrososphaera sp.
GAATTATCAAAGGAAGCTCTACCGCTGTGTGACCGTACGCTATTTTGAGCCCCGCTTTCGTGCCGTGGCGCGTGCCATACATCAAATTGGTGATGAACATTGGACCAGGGGCAAGTACCCCTGAAGCCGAAATGGCTATCACTTCAACCCCGAAATCCAGAACGTTCATCCTGTGGTGTAGCTCAAGGTTGTAGTCTTAATTTGCTTCGATCCGCTTAAAAGAATGCCTCGTGCATGAAAACCAGCAATGGTCGATACGATCCGTACTATCAAGCTGATCAGCAAGTGGGGCGCAAGCCGGGCCATAGGCAGACGCCGGCCAATAGTTGCGGTGTTCAGCATGACGCATTACTGCAATTTCTACTGCCCGATGTGCCCTTTCGGCAACCCCGACAAGGAAGGCCAGATGAGGCTTGTACGCAGCGACGACCTGACGACAGACCAATGGAAGTCGGTATTTGACAAGGTATCAATGTATTGCGTGTGGGCCATAATGGAAGGTGGCGAGCCGACCAGCCGGCCGGACTTTATGGAATTGGTGAAGTATTTGCACGGCCTAAAGATGCCGATAACGCTCATAACAAACTGTTCCCTTCTGCACACGATCGACCTTGACGAACTGAAAAAGTACATTCAATTTGTCACCTGCAGCATCGATTCTGTTCACGAACAGTCCTACTGCAGGGTGCGCGGCGTCACCCCGCAGATGTATCGCAGGGTGATGGACAACCTCCGCCTGCTGACTGAACACGGTGTTCCGCACAATTTCAACAGCGTCATAACCAGGTACAATACCCAGGAATTTATTGACGGGACGTATTTTGACAGGGTACTTGAGCTTGGCGCAAATGCGGTGTCATTTACGTTTGTTGAGGACAGGTCTGATGTTGACTATACGCTGCTGCCCGACAGAGAAACCATGATCAAGGTGAGTGAGAGCATACTTCAGCACCTGCGCAGCCACGATCCGCCGCAGGTAATGATCCCTCCGGAGTACTTCCAGCAGATCATCGAACATGGCCGCGGACTCTTCAACGAGTGCGGCGTCTGGAAGAGCGTATTTGTAAACGGGAACGGAACCGTGATGGTGCCCTGCTGGAAGTTCAACAGCCCGGAGAACACGTACAGTCTGCTGGAGAAAAGTGTTGACGAAATCTGGGACGCGCCAGAGTGGGACATCGCCAGGACGTGCCATGACTGCCAGGTCCTTGGATGCATATGGTACTCCTCGCAACCTGTGACGACTTTTGCAAGGAACTACATGCGCGGGCTTTCTAAAATCATAGGTCAGCAGAGGCCAGAGCTCTTAGAGTCCATCTAGCCATGAGAAATGCCGGAAAAGGTTGAAGATATATTAAGAAGACTTCAACGCTCATCTGCAGGTTATGGGCAGAAGAGTGAAGGTTGCCATCGCCGGAGTTGGCAACTGTGCGTCCGCGCTCGTTCAAGGCAGCCGATATTACCGAAATAAGCCTGAAGCTCGTCAGGCATCCGGCGACTGGATAGGTCTCACTGCCTACAACCTTGGCGGCATCGAGCCTGCGGATATCGATTTTGTGGCAGCATTTGACGTAGCGACTACGAAGGTGGGTAAGGATCTCTCCGAGGCTATATTTGCAAAGCCAAACAACACGGTGAGGATAGTCAAGGAAATGGGCAGGACAGACGTCAAGGTAATGAAAGGGGAGGTATCAGACGGCATAGGCCGCCACCTTTCAGAGAAAGTCAGGATAGCAGACGGGCAGGCAGTGAACGTCCCGCAAGTTCTAAAGGATACAGGAGCGGAAATATTGCTCAACTACTTGCCTGTCGGGAGCAGGAGGGGAACCCAGTACTATGCGGAAGCAGCCCTTGACGCAGGATGCGCCTTTATCAACGCGATTCCAGTTTTCATAGCCTCCACGGCCAAGTGGCAGCAGGCATTCGAAGGCAGGGGGCTTGTATGCGCCGGCGATGACGTGATGAGTCAGCTCGGCGCCACTGTGCTGCACAAGACGCTGGTCAAGCTGTTTGTGGACCGTGGAGTGAAAGTAGACGAAACCTACCAGCTGAATATCGGAGGCGACATGGACTTTTACAACATGCTCGATGAGGACAGGCTCGAGGACAAGAGGATAAGCAAGACTAGTGCCGTGGCAGCGATGGCTCCTTACCCGGTGCCGATGCGCATAGGTCCGTCGGACTTTGTTTCATTCCTGGAAAATGACAAGGTCTGCTACATCTCGATAAAGGGCCAGTACTTTGGTGGGATTCCGGTCGAACTCGACCTCAAACTGAAAGTAGTCGACGCCTACAACAGCGCAGGCGTGATGATAGACGCGGTGAGGGCTGCCAAGATTGCAATAGACAGAGGCGTTAGCGGTCCGCTCGAGAGCATATCGGCTTACTGCTTCAAGCACCCCCCCGTGCAATTGCCGTATTCTGTTGCAAAGGCCAATTTTCTAGAGTTTGTTGAAGGCAAGCGTGAACGCTGACGCCCGAACTAGCTTGAGACGTTTGCAGTGTTCATTGGCTACCGGCAATGATGATAAATAAAATTTTACCAAAAGGAGCTGGATTTGATCCTACTACGCATAATTAGCGCATCCGGAAACTCAACCCGATAGCTTTCTTTGGTCCATATCAAGAAACTCGAAGTCTACGGGTTCAAGTCATTTGGTTTTCGGAACACCGTGGTAAACTTTGAAAAGGGCCTGGTCGCGGTTACGGGCCCCAACGGTTCCGGAAAAAGCAACATTCTGGACGCCATAATGTTCGCGATTGGCGAAAACAGCCCCAAGGCGCTCAGGGTTGACAAGTTCCAGTCACTATTTCATGACAGCCAGAACAGCAGCCACAGGCTAATTAGGGTGAGCCTCACCTTTGAGAACGCGGACAGAGGGATTCCGCTTGATTCGGACACTGTGACATTGACCAGGCAGATGGAAGGGCAGAATGGCGAGAGCCAGTACTCGCTCAACGGCAAGCCGGTTTCCAAGGCAGCAATCATGGAGCTCCTCGAGGTAGTGCTTGCCGCGCCAAACAACATGAACATTGTCCAGCAGGGCATGATTACAAGGATTTCCGAGCTCAATTCTGAGGAGCGTAGAAAAATAATTGAAGACATCGTAGGACTTTCGTACTTCGACGAGAAAAAGGCAGAATCCGTGAAGCAGCTTGACGAAGCCGACAGGAGGCTCGAGGTCGCATTTGCAAGGATGGGCGAGATCAGAAAGAGAATAGACGAGCTCGAGGCTGAGAGAAATGACCAGCTGCGCTACGAGCAATTGGGCGCGGAACTCAAGAGGTTCAGGGCGATCCAGATCTCAAACGGCATTAGGACTGTCCAGCAAAAGCTCGCGTCTGGAGGAGTGGTTCTTGAAGGAAACACGCAGCGGTCGACCCAGCTCTCAACGCAGCTGGAAGCAATCAGACAAGAGATTGAGAAGCTAGACACGGAAAAGACCAGGTTCATTCAGGAAGTGGATGCGGCAAACAAAGCCAAGGCCCAGGTCGCAAGCAGGATATCCAGCATCGTGCACGAGTCAGAGAGGGCGAAGGCAATGCTCGGGGAGTCGGAGCGCCGGATAGCAGACATAGAGAGAAGGCTTCCTGCTATTGAAGCGTCGAAGCAGGCGATCGGGGGACGCTCACAGAGCATTGCGGCGGAGGCGGAAACGCTGAGGCTAAATGCAAGCCAGAAAAAATTGGAGGTTTCTGATCTGAAGGCAAAGTTGGATGTCCTCGACGAAGAAGTGGAACGGATAGCAGCTGAGATCTCAAAGTATGCCAATTTTCGGCAGAAACTCCAAATGCGGCTCGCAAAAATGACATCGCTAAAGGGACAATTGGAGATCGCCGCCGCCACAATGGAAGAGAAGATCAACACTAGCACGTTCAAGACG
>JBOGQL010000323.1:0-6012 GCA_050748985.1 Nitrososphaera sp.
CGGTACATCCATTGAACACGAACCTCCAAGCGCCATTATTTGTCTGGTTTGCTTCCAGAGTAAGGGTAGGCCCGTTGACACGTGATGGACTGTTGACCGTAATCCAAGACCGGTATAGAAAATCCTACTTTCCAAGATTACTGCAACGAGTTGACCTCTCTAGCGAAGACAAGATCAAGATAGAAAAATTGCTTGCCCGCCGCTGGAATCTGTACATATATCGACATAGCGGTCTGACAAATAAGGCACACCTTCTGAAGGAGCTTGAATTAAGAGAGCATGCAGGATGGACTATGAATGCAAAACAGCACTTGAGGTATATTAAGCGAGTCGGCGAATCCTCATGTGAGGCTATCTTATCTGCTGAGGGAGTCAAAATAGGCAATACCTACAGACGAATCAAACCCGTTGGATGTCCAAGCTGCAGAGCTCCAAACAGTCCGGATGCGACCTTTTGCATTCACTGCAGGGATAGCTTCGGAGGTTAATTGCCTTCAACGGTGAGAAGAATTTAGCGCCCGGGCCGGGATTTTCGGTCGGCGTTACGCCGACTTTCGAACCCGGGTCGAAGGAGTGACAGTCCCCCATACTGGACCGGATTGTACGAACTGACCTCCTGATAGGCATCAGGTTCTCTATACTACCCGGGCGCACGTATGCCAACTTTTTGAAAAACCCATTAAAGTGTTTTGGTGATGCCAGATAATTCGTGATCTTTACGCCTTTGGCTGCGGCTAGTACTGCTTTTGCATATGACATTAATTCCAGAATCACGGTCGCACCCAGGCACTCGGGCGAAGCGCTAGTAAACTGGAAGAGCTGGCCGCGAATTTGCTACAGCAGAGCCGTGCAAACCCAATGAGAAGAAATGTCTTTCATGGTCTGGATGGTTTCCATAGAAGCGGGAACCAAAAGGCATAAATTAACTAGCAAGTCATTATTTGCTACTAGGTATGCCAGAAGAACCATCAGATGGGAAAGCAAACACTACATGTGCAGTAGTAGATGTGTGGGAAGTGCTGGGCAGGAGATGGTCGCTCCACATCCTCAAAAACCTCAGCACACGAAATGTCATCAGGTTTAACGAGCTAAAGAGGGCGCTTGCGGGAATCAGCAGCACCGTATTGGCCGAACGCCTGCTCGAGCTTGAGCGCGAAGGTCTTGTCACAAAAAAGATCTACCCCGAAGTTCCTCCAAGGGTTGAATACAGCATGACTGTGCAGGCAAGGGAACTTGAAGTCATAATCAAGGATCTCGCGCGCTGGGCAAACAAGTGGCGCCGTCCGGAAGGACTGAAGGCAACGGCGATAACCGCCCAGAAAAAATAGCGGCTAGGGCAGCTTTTCGAACTGCTTGCCCTGCGTCGTCACCACGCCAGCTTCTACAACCGGCCTCTCGCCAAGGGCCCGTTCAATCGCCTTGTTGCTCAGCGCGACTGCCTGGTCTACGCTCATGTCAGCGCTGTACTCGCGCTGCATCACGTCAAGCGCAATCTCGGCTGACTGTCCTATTGCAAATCCGGATCCGCGCATGAAAGTTCCGCTTGGGTCCACCTGGTAGAGCTGCAGGCCCGTCTGGTCAACGCCGGCCACGATCACGGACGCTGCCTGGGGCCTGACCGCATATATCGTACAGTTGTGCAGGTACGACCCTAGGTGTTTCGCCAGCGAAGCGACATCGATCGGGCTCTCAAGGTTGAGCCTGTGCTTTTGCGCTTCAAGGCGGAGCTCGTCTATCAGCTGCAGTATGTCTCCGATGTAACCCGACCCCGTGGCGCCCACGTGCCCGTCGATCTGAAATATCTTTTCGGCTGGGTCTATCAGAGCTCTGACCGGCTTGATGTGGCTTGCCAGCAGCGCGAACGCCGGCGTCTTGATGCCAATCGTGGTCGATCCTCTGCTCACGGCCTCGAGCGCGCTGTCGACGAGAACAAGCCTGCCTTCAGGGCCGTAGAAGTACGGGTACCTGCCTCCCATGTTGCTGCCGTAGCCTCCCGCTTCGACCATTTACTTTGCAACCTCCACTATCAAGTTCGGGATCGCAAGCACGTCAATTCCGTTTCCGGATCCAGGGTCGCGCTCCATCGCCGCGGCGACTGCCTTCGTTGCGAGCTGCTTTGCCTCCTCGTTTGTGATGTCCTTGCGGTACACGCTCTCCAGTACGCCGTACGCTATCGGCGAACCTGAGCCGGAGGACGCAAAGTCCTCGCTAGTTATCGCGCCGCTCATGTCCGCGGCCAGAATGTGGCCGCCTTCCTGGTCAACGCCTGCAACCAGCAGCTCGACGAAATAAGGCTGGTAGTTCTTCAGCCCAGAGTACGCAAGGTTTGCGATCAGCCGCGCAGACTCTTTGACCGTGAGCGGAAAGCCGCGCCGCAGCTCTACGAGCTTGCGCTCGGCCTTGGCCACCTTGAAGAGGTACTCTGCGTCGGACAGCTGGCCTGCTATCGCCACTGCGAGCGTGTCGTCTAACTTTGCTATCTTTTGCGTTATTTTTGAGCCAAAGAAAAAGCCCTTGCTGGCCCTTTTGTCAGAGCCCAGCACCACTCCTTCCTTGGTCTTTATTCCGACTATCGTAGTCATTACTATAGTATAGGAAGTGGCATGATAAGTTGACCGGCATCCGCGGAAGCTGGTCACATTCAGCTAGTTGCGCGCTGATGCCCCGCCGTTTCGATAATCCCAGACGTACTCGCTGCCAACTCGATTCTGCAGTACTCTGGTTATCTGCTGGTAAATCGCGTAAGAGCCTGCCATTGCTTCCACCTTTTCCTTATCAGTCGAGGCGTTGGTTTCAATGACAATATAGTCAGAGATCAGCCTCAGATTGATCTGGAATGAGCCGTCATCGCTTGTCCACTGCAAAGTGTAGCCTGTCGCGCTTTCAATCATGCCGAGCCACCGGAGGCTCTTGAACCACCTGCCGGCAAGCTGGCGCACTACTTCGCCAGCCCTTACATTGACCGGGATGTAAGTCTGGAGCAGCTGCACGTAATCTACCATTTTTGATCTCCTTGGCTTCACGATCGCAGCTACGCCGTCTGCGTTGCCGAGCTTGTATCCAGAGTCTGTTTTTTTGACAATCCCCATCTCTTCCAGCCTGTGCAGTGCCCTGGAAAGGCTCTGCTGGTGAATGTTCAGCTTGCGCATCAGGCCCCTAAACGAATAGTTTGATCCAGCCTCGTTCAGCGCTGAAAGAACCTTGGTATCGTTATTGTGAAAATCCTCGACTGAAAACGAGTCCTCGCCCGATACAAGTATCTGGGCGGTTTTGCCAGATGCGACCTCAACAGAATCCTCTGGCTTTCCCTTTTCCTCGAGGGCGGCTGACTCGGGCTTTTCAGCTTCGTTTTTCACTTGCATATCATGATGAACATTTCAAGATATAAATTGTGAAGTTATTCCCGGCTGAGCAGGTAAGCATTTTGCTACTGCACTTCAATTGATTTCTTGTCAAAGCCCAAGCCGACAAGAAGGCTCTTTGCAACTTCCCTGTGGTCTCCCTGCAGCTGTATCTTGCCGTCCTTGAAACTGCCGCCGGTCCCGATCCTGCTCTTTAGCTGGGTCGTTATCTCCTTGGCGTCTGACCTGTCCTGAAGGCCCGATATCAGGGTCACCATCTTTCTGAATTTTCTGATCTCCATAGATATTATGACGTGCAGTTCTCCCTTTTCGATCTCACGTATGAGCTCGTCCATTGAATCCTGGTCCGACGACACCATCATTATCTATGCACTCCCGAGTTCAAAAGCATTTTCGTCAGGAAAAAATAGGTCATGGGCGCTCGTCCACTTGCACCGGCACCTGAATCTGGCGCCCATAGCGGTTGACAGTTAGGACAAGTTTTTCATTCAGCTGCTTGCTGCGGACATGCGATGATATCTGCGACGGATCTTCTACTCTGCTGCCGTCTATTTCTTCAATGATGTCGCCCTTCCTCAACCCGGCCTCGTCTGCAGGGCTGTAAGGCTCTACTCCCGCTACAAGCGCGCCTTCCCTTGCCGGCAGGCCGTAATATCGGGCAAGCTGCGGGGTAACCTTCATCGACGCGATCCCGATCCATGGTCGTGTCACCTTGCCCTTCTCGATGAGCTCTTTCAGTATCGTCTTGGCAGTGTTGGCCGGCACGGCAAAGCCGATGCCCTGCGCATAAGGCATGTTCGCGGTGCTGATCGCAACCACTTCGCCCTTTGTATTAACCAGAGGCCCACCCGAGTTACCAGGGTTGATCGCAGCGTCAGTCTGTATCAGTTCGAGCACGCCGCTCCTTGTCCTGATGCTCCTGTTAAGAGAGCTGACGATTCCCGCAGTCACCGCAGGCCCGCCGGTAAGCCCGAACGGGTTTCCAATTGCCAGGACTATCTGGCCGACTTTTAGATCGTCAGAGTTGCCCAGCTGCGCCGCCGGCAATGGCTGGTCGGAATCAACTTTGAGCACTGCAAGGTCCGTGACTTCGTCGCTTCCTGCGACCCTGCCCTTCAGCACTCTGCCGTCTGACAGCGTCACCTTTAGCCGCTCGGAGTCGTCTATCACGTGGTGGTTGGTCAGTATGTAGCCCTTCTCATCGATTATCACACCAGAGCCGACGCCTTCAACAGGGAACACCCTGAACAGCTGGTCCTGAAGCATCCGCACGCTGGCGATGTTGACTACGCTCTTGCCCACCTTTTCGACCGCGTTGACTAGCAAGTCTTCTGGTACAGGTATCGTCACTGCACGTTCACCTTTGCTGCTTTGTACATCACAGTATATTGCAAGGCGCCTGCTAAATTGACCGGCTGCTGCAAAACCTGGTCACAGCTGCCATGCGCTGCCTCTTTGCTACGGATGAACCTACGGCCTGTAGCGGGCTGCGAATGTGTAGGACTCTGTGCTTCCAAGGTCGCGGGTAAACTGAGCCCTGACAAGGCTCCCGTAAACCACAAGGTCCCTGGACATCATTTTCATCCGCTTTGCGATCCTTGCGTTTGAGAGATCGCCTCCGGGAGCAAAGTCCTGATCGCCGCTCACGGAGACTCCATACGGCAGGCTCCAGCCATAGCACTGCCGGACTGCTGTCCTCATCTGGTCCATCACCGTGAGCCCCTTTTCATGCGACGCCACGATGTACCCGAATACCTTGCCGGCAAATTCCTCGAAAAAGTGGTCAAGGAAATTTTTGAGTGTGCCTGACATCGAGCCGTGGTAATCAGGCGATGCAAGGATAAAAGCGTCAGCCCAGGCGACCGCCTCGGCCACCTGCTCCACTTCCTTTGACGAATTGCTGCTTGGATCGTACTGGGGCAAAACCGTCTTGCCCAGCTCCAGGAGGCGGACCTGGGCTCCTTGCCCTCTGGCGTGTTCCAGAGCCACCCGTAGCGCCCGCGTAGAAAACGAAGATTCGCGTGTGCTCCCTGCGACTCCCAGCACATTGAACTTGACGCTGTCAGTTGTTGATGGCATATTTTTCCGGCAGATCCAATAGCATCAGATCACTAGGCCTTTCGGCTCGGATGGACAGCTCGCTTTCCTTTTCAACTCTTGCCACGTCCCTTGTTTTCAAAACACTGCTGCCATTCAGCTGCACTTCCCCATCTATTACAAACAGGTACGCCTTGCGCCCGGCGGGCAACGTGTGCTCCACTTGGCCGGCCCGTGAAAGCGAGGAAACATAGATCGACGCGTCCTGGTGTATATGCAGCGCCTGACCGTTCGCGGCGTTCTCTGGTACAATGACCGGCAGGAGCCTGTTCTTGCTCTGCTCTTTGCTGAACTTCCTTTGCTCCCACGACGGCTGCAGGCCGCGCCTGTTTGCAAATATCCAGAGCTGCACCAGCCTCAGCGGCTTTTCCTTTGAGTGGTTGTACTCGGAGTGGATTATGCCGCTTCCCGCGGTCATCCTCTGGACTTCGCCGGGCTGGATAACCCCCTGGTTGCCCTGGTTGTCCCTGTGCTCCAGCTCTCCGTCAATGACGTACGTGACTATTTCCATGTCGCGGTGCGGATGGAATCCGAATCCCTTTCCCGGCTGGAT
>JBOGQL010000324.1:0-10753 GCA_050748985.1 Nitrososphaera sp.
CCGGCATCGCCCTGACAGGAATCGCCAGCACCCTGGGCTACAAAGTGGAAATTGTCATTCCTGACCAGGTCAGCGAAGAGACCAAGGATATTCTGCGGCACCTGGGCGCCACTCTGCATGAAACTTCCGATGACCTTTGTCCACGGGTAGGCGCGGGGACTGACCAGAGCATTGCGCTAGCAAAGGCAATTTCAAAACCCCGTCCGGATGTCTATTTCATGCCAAACCAGTACGAAAATGATGCCAACTTTTTGGCACACTATGAAAGCACCGGGCCGGAGATTTGGGAGCAGACTAATGGTTCACTGACTCACTTCCTAACGGCATGCGGAACAGGAGGCACGATAACAGGCACGGGTGCATTTCTTAAGGAAAAGAACAAGAACATCAGAGTCATTGCGGTACAGGCGCAGAAGAACCACCTCCTCCAGGGATTGCGCAACTTTGAAGAATCCGCCATGCCCGAACTCTTCAAGCGACGCGTCAGCGTTGTTGACGAGTGGTTCACCGCCACAAACAAGGATTCCTTTGACGCCGTGCGGCAGCTTGTTGAAAAGGAACGTATGCTCGTCGGCCCGTCGTCAGGATCAGCACTGACCGCGATGCTGCAGGTTGCAAAGAACGTTGGTCGCGGTGTGGTTGTGGGGATATTTGCCGACGACGGAAGAAAGTTCCGGAGCCTCTACGTGAGGGAGAACATCTTGAGCGAGCAGGAATACGACAGCGCCCTAAAGAACGCCAAGTACCTGTCGCAGCTGGCATACCCGTTGAACTGACCTATCTACCGGTTTTGTGTTTTCTCTCTGAAAGCCACCTTTCAACATCAATTGCCGCCATACAGCCAAAGCCTGCTGCTGTGACTGCCTGCCTGTACCTGTGATCGTGAACGTCTCCCGCGGCGAATACCCCTTCTACGCTTGTCCGCGTAAGGTCCTTCAACACCACATATTTCTTGTCATCCAGTTCCAGCTGCCCCTCAAATATTGAAGTGTTCGGCTCGTGTCCAATGGCTACAAAGAGGCCGCCAGCGCTGATCGACTTTTCTCCACCTTTCTTTATGTCCTTGATCAGGACCGTGGATACTTTCTTGTCTCCTTTGATGTCCGAGACGACATTATTCCAGAGGAACTCAATCTTGGGGTTTTCAAGCGCCTTGTCGGCCAGTATCTTGCTTGCGCGCAGCGAATCGCGCCTGTGAACTATCTTGACCGATTTGCCAAATTTCGTGAGGAACGTCGCTTCCTCTATCGCGGTGTCCCCGCCGCCAACTACAACAATGTCCTCGCCTTTGAAAAACGGGCCATCACAGGTGGCGCAATATGAAACACCCCTGCCGCTGAATTGCTGCTCTGCTGGTATTCCCAGCTTGCGGGGTGAAGCGCCGGTGCATACAATCACTGCCTCTGCGGTGTATTTCTCGGAGGGCGTGTTGATCACAAACGGCCGCTTCTTGAAATCAACCTTTATCACTTCGTCATCTATTACGACTGACCCGAACCTTTCGGCCTGCTGCCGCATGTTCATCATTAGTTCCGGGCCAAATATTCCATTTGGAAATCCGGGATAGTTTTCTACTTCACTTGTAGTCATGAGCTGCCCCCCCGGAAGCGTGCCAGTAATAACTAGCGTGCCGAGCCTGGCCCGTGACGTATAGACGCCGGCAGTGTACCCAGCCGGTCCTGACCCGATGATTATCACGTCATAATGCTTTTTACTTTCGGGCCTTCCAGATTTCTCTCCAGACAAAGACAAATTGACAAAGTCAGAGACCTCTTAATAATCCGTTCGGAATACTGCCAAATATTCACTCACTCACGCGTAAATTGCAAAAAAACAGCAGTAAGGAATAAAGAAGTGGATGTATGCCTTGTCAAGTTCAAAAACTTAGCTGCCGGATTTTTTTTCTATTGAATTTATTCGCGAGATCCTGGTGCTCGCTGCACAGTGCCGGCTTTCCTATCTGTGTCCGAATAAGGTCTTCTTGCCAGTGAGCGTTGAATAGCCTGCAATTCCGGTTCCCGCAGAAAGGCTCGCCATCGGCCACGAAAAAGAAAAGGGCCTGCAGAGCATAGCCCACGGCCGTCTGAGCCATCCTTTCGTCACCATAGTCGATGAATCTTGCCGCCATCTGCTTTCTCAAGGTCGACAGCTCCGCCAAACCAAGCCCTGCCATTTGATAGAACTCTCTTGGCTTCGCCGGCGCTTCTACGATCCCCGTGGCAGATATTATGGCCGGAGTGCCGCATATCACCGCCCGGCCGTGGTAACGCCAGTCGTCCTCGTCGAAGGTGCATGTCATCAGGTTTGTGAACACTATGTGAACGTGGTTCGTGTCGCTTTCATCGTCTGTCAACGAGCAGGAGAGTTGCCTTCGGAGGACAAAACCGTCGTACAAAGGCAGCGCGCCATTATCAGGTTCCTGGTTGCTAGGTTGCATTTCGAATGGCTGCTTGAGATCGGATATCCTTGCGAGCTGCAGTGTCCTGGCAACATCTCTAGCAGTCATGTTCCAGTGTCTAAAGAAAGATTCTCTGACATCCACGATGCATCGCGTAAAGATTCGAGCAATTTCAGCCGCAAGTGCATCCGGGCAAAGATTCGCAATGGTATCGTCACGATAGACATGGATATATTCGAAATCCAATCCGCAGAGGTTAGAGCTGATGCAGAAAATAAAAGGTTATTTGACCTTCAGCCTTGGGGGGTTTGGCATCTCTTTGAGCTTGCCCAGTGCGACCTCGGCAGCCTTTTTCCCTGAAAGGAGCATCGATCCAAAGGTCGGGCCCATTCTGGGCAGCCCGTGGGTCTCGGTTACTGACATGCCCGCCGCGATGAGCCCGGGAAACACCTCCCCGGTGTAATGCACCACCGCGTCTTCGCTGCCTTCTACCCACATCGGGTCCATGCCCTTCCACTTGACATAGCCCCTGTCCATAAGGCGCTTGACGGCAACAGAATCGTGGCCCGAGGCGTCGATCACGAGCTTGCTTTCTAAGGCAACCGGATCGACGCACGTGATGTTTCTTGGGAGCGCCGAGACGGGCATCCAGTTGACAACGACGCCCCCTACCCTCTTGTTCTTGAGCACAAGGTCGTCAAACTTTGTCAGCTGGAGAAAGCGAACTCCCGCGTCGCAGGCAGCGCTTATGAGCTTCGAGCACGCTTCAGGGCCCCATGTCGCGTACAAGCCCTCGCTAATCTTTCTATACTGGACTCCTAGCTCATCCCAGACCTTTTGTGCCGGGGCTCTCACCGTCACCGGGTTCATCATGTAACCTCCAACCCAGTAACCGCCTCCAACATAGTTGTTCTGCTCGACGATAAGAGTCCTGATGCCGTTTCTCGCCAGATCCCTTCCTGCGGTCAAACCGGCGGGGCCAGCTCCGATAATTATCACGTCAGAATCCGTATATTCTTGCATAGTTTCGCTGAACATTTCGACTATGGTGCGCGTAATCTCTTTCTCGCTAACGTCGGCGAATATCTTTTCCATATGAGATATCACCTCCCGGCTGGTTATTAATAGTTTAAAGCCAAGCAACAAACCAAATTCTAACCAATTCTTGCCGTTTGAAAATCTTCGCTTTAATATCGGCAGATGACCTTCTGAAAAAGATCAGGGAACAGCCAGGATCTCACTCCTTGATTGTTGCGATTCTTCCTTCATGCCGCTTCCCGACGTATGTGACGAAGGCGAGCCAGGCCAAGAATGTTATTCCTGCTGCTAGCGTTAGTTGAGAATATGGCTCGTACACTATCGAAGCAAGTTTGTTATCGTATGAATCCCAGTAACCGACAAAAGGTGTGTGATGGTAAGGCCAAGCCTGGCGTTCGATCAAGAAAGTGATAAGGACATCACTTTTGCAACTATGCGAATCAATCCCCTCGTTTACATTGTGGCAGTAATAAACCGTCGTAGTGGAGAGCCAAAATGCTGCGGCAATTGCGATGCTTGCGCAGGCTCCAAAACTGTGCTTCAGCAGGATTGGAGGTATGTTCACTGATCTAATTCTTACAAAGTTTGAAATATCATGATTTGTCTGTAGTAAAGGATACCCTCTACTTTCCAAGTGTGGTGTTTCATGATCCAAATGGCTGCTATGAAGTTAGTCATCAGCTACGCAAACATTCTGACAAAGTCTGCGTAGGCTCTGCGGATTTTGTTCTGCCTGGGCGGATTCTTGAACCCGTAAGCGCATATTACTTCCGCCGCCTTTGCTTTTGATCCCTTTGCCCCTGCTACTGCCCTGACGACGTCAAGGAGCACGTTACCAGAATTCGCTCCGTCGCTTGTTCTGAGCGTGAGATCCATCACTATGCCGCTCCCCAGGAATCCTTCGCTTGACATCCAGTAGTAGCTGTTGCGAGAGTCGCCAAGAAAATCAGTGTACTCGGTGGTACCTGCCACGGACTCGAATCTGTAGGGTGCCTCCATGCCTATCGAGTCGGTCTTCATTGCGCGCTTCATCATCCGAATGCGCTCGCCCATTGTGTTCTTGGTCTCCGCGCTTCCTCCGACGTCCAGCTGGTAGCTCTTTTTTACACGGACGCCGCGTTCTACCATAAAGTCTATCATGCCCTTGTGAAATGCGGTTCCGCCGAACTGGCTCAGCAGGTCGTCGCCCGCGAGGATAAGCTTCTTCCGGGAAAACTGACCAGACAGTGAAGGATTGACTGCGACCTTGGCAGGGGTGGCGTTTACAAATGAGACACCCGCATTGGCAGCTGCCTTTGCATAGTCCACCGATGTTTTGTCCATACCTGAAGAGATCAGGTTCAGGGCTATCTGGGCCTCCGATGCCTCAAGTTCTCTGGAAAAATCCCGCTGAGAGACCCTCACCGGCTCTTCTATCCTGCCGTCGCCGTCGGACAGGATCCCCGGGCTGACATTCACATCCGATCGCTTCATACTATGGTATTTCCTCGGCGTTCCATCAGCCGCCACCTGGTCAAGGGTCTTTCCGACCTTTATTGGGTCGATGTCAAAGGCAGCTACTATCCTAACGTTAGCCGGCTTCAGACCTGCAATTTTATGGTGCCAGAGCCCAGCGGTGTTTTTGCCACTGCTGTAATAATCAATTCCCTGAACAAAAGTAGAACCAACGTTGCCGACTCCGATCACGGCAACCCTGACGTCTGCCATTTTCCAGCTATGCAATATAAAATGTAGATTTAATCCTTTGCAGATGGCTTGGCGACGCCACTTCCGACCTTGTGATCAATCATTGATAACAGGTCTACAAGATCGGACTGGTGCGAGTTGAGGTACTCTTGGCCTTTGTCCTGCAGTCTTATTTTGTATAGCCTCAAATCCCTGTGATCATCAAAGAACTGCTCCATCATTGCTCTGCCGTGCTTTGCCGGGCTCACCAGCTGGTCAATAAAGTCCAGCGTGCCTGCCAGATCCCCTCTTTCAACAGACTCCCTCGCCTTACCTAGCACTTCCCTAATATCCTTCAGCTGCTGAACAGGCGCCGAGAACTCTTTGCTGAATAAACCGGTCCGTTTGATCGTTCCGACCTTGTCTGATATTTCCTTTGCAAGCTCGTAATATTCATCTTTGCCGGTAAAGCTCTTTTTTTCGTGCTTTATCACTAAGCCTTTCATGGCAAGCTTCATGAGTGCATCTTCAACTTCAGCCCTGTCCATGCTCGTAACCCAAACAATCTTGCCCACATAGTCGTAGCCCTGCCTGATCGACTCGAGCACTACGACCTCGACTATTCTGCGGAAGCCTTCCTCGGCGCGCGCGCTTTCAAAGTCCCTGTCCTTGACCGCTTTGCGGGCGTTTGCGATGTCTATCTCTATCGAACGCCGCAGCGCGTCGAGGCCTTCATCGACCTTGCCGCTCAGTGTCAGGTAGCATGCCTTGTTGTACCACGACATGCCGTCGCTTGGGTTGATATCAAGGGCTTTTTCGCAGCTGTCTATCGCCTTTTCGTAATTCTTCATCTTGTAATACGCTAGGCCTTTCAGGTTCCATGCCGGGGCATTTTCTACGTCTAGCTCTATTGCCCTGTTGTAAGAGGAAATAGCCACGCTGTACTCGCCCAGGTGGAAATGCGCATATCCTTTCTCCACCCAGGCATCAACGTATTTGGGGTCAACCCTTATTGCAAGCTCAAAGCTCCTAATTGCGTCCAAAAATTTCTCGTTGGACATCTGGTTGCGACCCTTGTTGTACAGATCTCTCTTTTGAAAATCAGTATCGTCGGGGTCGGGCTCCTGACTGCCTCGGGAAGGGGCATTCTTTCCGCTCCCTTCCTTCCCAAACAATCTGCCCATCAAAGTGACTTTGCCTGATCGCAGATAAATAGATTATGATATGCATGTTCGCTGTGTCAGGAGGCTTTTATACTCTCAAGTCTACTGCTTTGTATGATGAGCGAGAATAGCTCAAAGTCTCCAGACAAGATAGAATTCAAGATGCTGGATTATTCTGCAGACGGAAGTGACACCGTTTCCTTCAAGCTCGAGGATGGGACGATAGTGAGGGTCAAGGTCGGGATTGAAAGAGTTGGAGTCGCGACCAACTACCGCAACCCGGATGGTTCGCTGCATTACGCGGTCAACACGTCCGTAAAACTGTATGTGATACCTTACGACAAGAGGTTCACTCTTTCACGAAGCCAGGTGAAAGGAAATACTCTGGGACAGCCCCAGGATAGACGAAATCCTCCAAGTCACATAACCTGAGCTCGCTGGTCGCAGAATCATGTTAAATATATCTCGTTATCGGGGATCCTTCAAATATAACATGCGGCCAATTGAATTACGAGACCCTAATGCCGGAAAATGCTTCGAAAGTACACCTGAGGAATCCGGATCAGAAAAGCACAGAAGAATTCATTGCGGATCGCATTTCTACGATACTTCACGAAGAACTCTTGGGCGCTAGAAGATCGCTCAGATAATTCAGAATCAAATTTTGAACACCTGTGGCAATCGAGAACCTTTAAATCCGCTCAAGCTTGCATGCCATTTTGCGGATGCAGAATCTGGCACTAATCAAGCTGGGAGGCTCGGTGGTCACTTTCAAGGAAACTCCGCTTGCTGCAAATATAAATGCCATAGAGAACATTTCAAAATCCCTTTCGCAACTTGCTGTCCCCATGATAGTCGTCCATGGCGGAGGCTCCTTTGGGCATTATTGGTCTGTGGAGTACAAAATGCATGCCAAGCCGGCCAGCTACGACGAGCATGGGGTATCCATAGTCCACGAATCAATGGTGGCGCTTAACCAGATAATTGTCAACTCCATGATAAAAGTGGGCTTGAATCCGTACGGTATTTCACCTTCTGTCTTTACCTCTGGTCACGAGCCGATATTTGGCAAGATAAGGCAAATGCACGCGATGGCAAGAGCGAAGATGATACCTGTCACCTTTGGCGACGTGGTGCACGTGGGAGGATCAAAGTATTCCATACTCTCCGGCGACGCCCTAATGACAACACTGGCAATAGCGCTCAGGCCATCTAAGGTGATATTCGCGACCAACGTCGACGGGCTGTACCAAGACCTACAATCGATGGAGCTGGTAAGAGAGATTGACGCTGCCGGCAGGAAAAAGATCGAATTTCCAAAGGGTGTTATCGCGGACGTCACAGGAGGAATGCAGAGAAAGATTACAGAAGCATTTAAGATTGCATCCTACGGGATTGACGTATTGATGGTAAACGGCTTGCGTCCAGAGCGAATAGCCCAGGCAGTCGAAGGGGATCTTACGGTAGGAACCAAAGTGAAAGGGAGATAGTGGAGAAAATAGTTGCCAGACACCGCTGACGTCCCCTCAGACATTTCGGTAATCAAGCAGCGCAAGAAAGATGGCATCGAAATACCCCTTCAGAAAAATGTCCAAGCAAAGTCGACATCCACATACCTGGAACATGTCAGGCTGGTGCACAACGCACTGCCGGAAATGAACTTCGAGGATATCGATACTTCGACCAGCTTCCTTGGCCACAGGTTTTCTGCGCCCATTATCATTGATTCCATGACCGGCGGGACAGACGAGGCCACGGTCATCAATGGAAGGCTGGGCGAGCTTGCTGAAAAGTATGGGTTTGGCATGGGGCTGGGGAGCCAAAGGGCAGGCCTCAAGAGCGAGGAGCTCGCCGCAACATACGCTATTGCCAGAAAGAATGCACCAAACGCGTTCCTGATAGCAAACATAGGCGGAGCCCAGCTTGCCAAGGGACTGTCAGTAGATGAAGCAAGAAAGATCGTGAAGATGATTCGCGCGAACGCTCTGGTTGTTCACCTCAACCCTCTCCAGGAGCTCATCCAGCCGGAAGGCGAGCCCCGCTACAAGGGAGTCCTGGACAAGATTTCTGAACTGGCAAAGAGCATGGACGTGCCTGTGATGGTCAAGGAAGTCGGCGCCGGTATATCCAAAGAGGTCGCGGTTAAACTGGAAATGGCAGGCGTTTCAGCGATAAACGTGGCCGGCTCCGGTGGAACGTCCTGGGCAGGCGTCGAAAAAATACGAGCAGACGCGGCAAGCGACGACCTGAAATCCCACCTTGGAGAAATGTTCTGGGACTGGGGAATACCGACTGCTGCGAGCATCATCGAAGTCCGGCGCGCAGTGAAGTTGCCGCTCATTGCTTCAGGCGGCCTTCGGAGCGGTCTTGAGGCTGCGAAATGCATAGTGTTAGGAGCCAGCATGGCGGCAATGGCTTATCCCTTCCTGCGAAGCGCGGCACAGTCGCAAGAGAAGTTGTTTGCATTTGCGGACATGCTGCTTGCCGAGATGAAAAGTACCATGTTCCTTGTAGGCGCCAGAAATATCGATGCGCTTGCAGGTTCAAGGTATATATTGACAGGACCTTTAGCACAGGAGGTCAGTAGCCGGAGATGAAGGCAAGCAGCATCAAGGGCGAGCTGGAAACCTACGCTTCGATCGTAAACGAGTTCCTGCAGTCGTCGCTTGACGGCAAACCCAGGGAGCTCTATCAGGCGTCTTCACACCTGCTGCGCACCGGAGGCAAGCGTTTGCGGCCCTTTATGGTCATAAAGAGCTGCGAAATGCTTGGCGGCACGGTCAAGCGCGCGTTGCCAGCCGCTGCGGCCGTTGAACTGGTGCACAACTTTACCCTTGTGCACGACGACATCATGGATAACGATGAAATGCGCCACGGTACGGCGACTGTTCATCGATCCTACGGCATGCCGCTGGCCATACTCGCCGGAGACATACTTTTTTCCAAGTCATTCCAGCTTCTTACTTTCAGTGCCCACAAGGCGGGGATCTCCGAAAGGGCGATTACCCAAATGGTGGAGCGAATGTCGGTTGCCTGCAAAGAAATATGCGAAGGACAGGCAATCGACATTGGCGTGGCGTCTAGCAGCAGACTTCCGACCGAATCCGACTACATCACCATGATAGGGAAAAAGACGGCTGCGCTCTTTGAAGTGTCGTGCGCTCTCGGAGCACTTTCAGCTCAGAACTCGACAGAACGCGACATCAAAAATCTATCAACATTTGGGCGCAGCATCGGAGTCGCCTTTCAGCTTGTAGACGATCTCATAGGCGTTGTGGGGGATCCAAAGCTGACCGGCAAGTCAGCTGGCAACGATCTCAGAGAAGGCAAGAAGACGTACCCGATCCTGCTGGCACTAGAAAACGCCAAAGAAAGGGACAGGGAAAGGCTTCGCCACGTATTTGGCGCAAAAGACAGGGCATCGTCCTCAGAGATAAAGGAAGCTGTCAGGATAATTTCGGACATCGGGATAGAGCGGGATGTTCGAGAGCTGGCAAAGAAGTACATGAACGATGCGCTGAAGGCGATTGAAGGTTACGGCGACTCTGACGCCAAGCGTTCGCTGCAGTTCTCGGCAGATTTTGTTGTGGGCAGGAGTCTGTAGAGTATACGTGCCGGTAGATGCTGACACAGAGAAGTTCGTAAAGATCCTTGCGCTAAAAAATTCACTTGAGCACGACGGCAGGGCCCAGGTCGATGCCGTGGTTTCCAAATTACTCGGATCCCGCGCGGACCTCCGCAAGGCGATCAGGGACCTGCTGCCCGATGTCAGGCTGCTGGTGCAAAGCGTGAACTCATTGTCACTGGCAGAGCAAAAGTCGCTCCTTGAGGAGCTTTCGCCGGGTGAGCCTGCCAGAAGGCAGCCTGAATCCGGATCTGCAGAACCTCGCCTTCCTCCCCTTGAGGGGGCTGAGCAGGGCAAGGTCGTCACAAGGTTCCCGCCGGAGCCAAACGGGTATCCTCACATAGGCCACGCAAAGGCGGCGATCATTGACGAAGAATATGCCAAGATGTACGGAGGCAGGCTCATTCTGCGGTTTGACGACACTAACCCGCTCAAGGAAAAACTCGAATATTATGACGCGATCCGCGAAGGTCTGGACTGGCTGGGCGTAAAGCCCGACGTCGTCAAGAATACTTCAGACGACATCGGCCTTCTTCACAGCTACGGAAGGAAATTGCTCGAGCTTGGCGGTGCTTACGTCTGCACCTGCAGCCAGGAAAAAATACACGACCTGCGAGCAAAGGGAATTCCTTGCGAATGCAGGGCTGATAGTACAATAGGCCCTGAAAGGATCAACAATTTCTTTGGAGGCGGCTACGAGCAGAACAAAGCCATAGTACGATTCAAGGGAGGCATGTCTGCCCAAAACACGGCAATGCGCGATCCCACTCTATTCAGGATCATCGAAGGCGACCATCCCAAACTCAGTCGCAGGGTCAGAGTCTGGCCCACCTATGACTTTGCAGCACCCATAGAGGACAGCGT
>JBOGQL010000325.1:0-1739 GCA_050748985.1 Nitrososphaera sp.
GGTGGTCTGCCTCAACCACTTCCATACCGACACCGACACCGAGATCAAGCTGGCGAAGAAACTTTGCGAGCAGGCGGGCGCGCGGGTGGCGGTGTCCTATCATTGGTTAAAGGGCGGCGAAGGCGCGCTGGATCTGGTGGACGCCATCATCGACGCCTGCAACGATAAGGTGGATTTCAAATTTTTGTATGACATGAACACGCCCTTGCGCCAGCGCATCGAGCGCATCGCCAAGGAAGTCTACGGCGCAGATGGGGTGAGCTATTCCTCCGAGGCCAAAACCAAAGCAGAAAAATTCGAGCAAGACCCCAAGTACAACGACTACGCCACCATGATGGTAAAAACCCATTTATCGCTCTCACACGACCCCACGGTCAAGGGCGTGCCCAAGGGCTGGACCTTGCACATCCGGGACCTCTTGACCTACGGTGGCGCTCGCTTTATCTGTCCGGTGGCCGGCAATATCAGTTTAATGCCGGGCACGGGTTCCGATCCCGCCTATCGGCGCATCGACATCGATGTCAACACCGGGCGGGTCAAGGGAGTGTTTTGAACTCAGTAACGGGTCACGCGGCGTCGTGGCCGACGCGAGGCGGCAACAGATGTAGCTGGGATCACGAAAACGCCATGGTTGAGAAAGAACCCATGCCGAAACTTATCGTCATGCCGGCGTTCACCCCAACTTCATCAAGATCCCTCTCTCTCGTCATCCGCGAACTTAACCGCCGCAACCACCAAAATATTCGTTCCCGCTCGATGAGAGAGGTAGGGGTGAATTATCTGAACGTTTCTTCAAAAAGCGTTCCACGGTGTGCGGAGGTATAACCCTTAAGTGTGTGGAATAGCAGGGATTATCACGCGAGATCCTTTGCAGCCTGATCAAATTGAGCTGGTCGCGCGCCTTAATCAATTACTGCAACACCGCGGTCCAGACGGTGCGGGCGAGTTCCACAATGGCCATGTGGTCATGGCGATGCGCCGTCTAAGCATTATCGACCTCAACACAGGTTGGCAACCACTCTACAACGAAGACCGAAGTCTGGTCCTGGTCGCCAACGGCGAGGTGTACAACTTCATCGAGCTCCGCCAGCAGCTCGAAAACCGAGGCCATCGGTTCAATACTCGCAGCGATTGCGAAACCATTCTGCATCTGTACGAGGAGCACGGTGACCGTTGTGTCGATCACCTGCGCGGTATGTTTGCCTTCGCGCTGTGGGATATTAGTCAACGCCGGTTGCTACTGGCCCGCGACCGCATGGGGGAAAAACCGCTGTACCTTGCTTGCACGGACGGGCGGATCGTCTTTGCCTCGGAACTCAAGGCGTTGGTTCGCGCAGGAATTATTCCCTTCGAGCTTGACCCTCATGCCGTGCATCTTTACTACCATTACGGTTATGTTCCTGAACCAATAGCAGCGTTGCGTGGCGTTCGCAAGCTGCTTGCGGCTCATATCCTAAGCATCGATATCGACTCTTGGCTTATAGATGAACGCTGCTATTGGCGCATGGAAGACGCGCCACCCATTGACGATGATCCGGCGACCGTGATTCACGAGGAACTCGACCAGATCGGTGAACTCATCATCCGCTCCGATGTCCCGGTGGGTGTGGCTATGAGCGCCGGGATGGACGCCAGCACCATTGCCGCCGTAGCAGCTATGAAGTACTCGGGAACAATGCACGCATTCACTGTCGGGTATTCGGGTCGCCCGCTGCAGGACGAACGCCAGGAGGCCAAGG
>JBOGQL010000326.1:0-3387 GCA_050748985.1 Nitrososphaera sp.
CACTTTGCGTCCATAAGGAATTCGATCTTAAGGACAACCCCAAGAACTCACGGTGCATGGATGGTTGGCGATTCATACCGATTGAACTCGTCGACTTGCCGGGCCTCATCAAGGGAGCGTGGGAAGGAAAAGGGCTAGGAAACCAATTCCTTTCAATAGCGTCTCAGTCCGACGCCCTATTGCACATAGTAGATGCTTCTGGAAGCATCGATGCGTCCGGCAAAATAGCCGAACCAGGCAGCGGTGACCCTGTTGCAGACATCGCCGACATAGAAGAGGAACTTGTGATGTGGTACCTAAAGCTGTTCGAAGCAAATCGCGACAAGATATCTCGTGCGAGCGGTCCCTCCGGGCAGGAGGCCGTCCCTGCCATAACCGAAATATTCAGAGGGATAGGAGTAAAGGACGAACATGTGCGGCTTGCACTGGAACAAAATAACCTTATCGGCAAGAAGGTTGATGATTTCGGACACCAGGTGACCAAGGACTTCTGCTGGAGCCTGCGAGACATTTCTAAGCCAACGCTCATTGTCGCAAACAAGGTAGATTTGCCCTCTGCTGCGGAGAATTTTAACCGGTTGCGCGAAGAATACAAGGACGTGATAGTGATCCCTGCGAGCGCAGATGCCGAGCTGACGCTCAGGCGCGCTGAAGGCAAGGGCATTATACGCTATAGTCCGGGAGACGAGCGCTTTGAAATAAGCGACCAGACGAAGCTCAACGACAAACAAAAATGGGCGCTTAACTTCATACGCAAAGACATCCTTGGCGAATACATGCGCACGGGCGTGCAGTTTGCGATAAACGTAGCCGTATTCAAGTTGCTGAAAATGAACGCCGTTTATCCGGTGGCCAATACGCAGAACTTTGCAGACAAGCATGGGAACGTGCTCCCGGATGTTTATCTGATGCGGGCCGGTTCGACGGTGGAGGATCTTGCGAGGGAGATACACAGCGAGCTTGCGAAAGGAATGCTTTACGCGCTGGACGGAAGAGACGGGCTTAGGCTTCCGCTCAATTATCATTTAAAGGACAGGGACGTTCTTTCGATAGTTTCCGCAAGGGGTAAGAAGAAGTGACAGCTATCTGATGGATTCCAGTTCTCTGCTTCGTGAAGTCAAAGACATACTTCGCCGTGAACCGTCAAGAATGTATTCAAAGGAGGAAATACTCAATCTTCTGGCGCCGAAAAAGCGGGAGAAGGAGCTGGAGCAGCTGCTGGCAGAGCTCGAGGTTGCAAGTTCGCTGAGCGAAGATAACAATTCAGAAACCTATGCTACGTGCAGGGGCGGTACAGTCTACTACAAGTGGAACAAGATTTCCTAGCCTTCTTCAGGAAATACTGCGATGTTTTTCAACGAGGCATAGATTGCGAGGTACCTCATGCCTCTTTCGGTTGTTCTGTAAGCAACGTGCCTTCTGCTTTCATCGGCCAGCTCAAGAATGAGCTTTTTGTCTAGCAAAACACTAAGATATTGCCGGAGCTGCCCGCTCGTAAGGTTTGCTTTTGTTAGGAGCTTTGTTTTTGTTATCCCGCCGTTAGCAGAATCCAGAATAATTGCTATTATGTCGGGTCTGCTGCGGTTTTTCACGTATTCTCGAAAGCATTGCTCGCTATATGTTGTATTCGAATTGAGTTCCTAGACAACCCGGTAGATATTGTTTGATAACCTACCAATGGTTATATTACACAGTTCTAGGAGAGAAATACCCTGCAGATTAATGTCAAAAGTAAAGAAGAAAAGCATCCACGAATTCATTTCGCTGCTCACCCCGTCTGCATCTACATACATCTCTGGTCAGCAGCTGGCCGATAAAGCTGGAATTTCGCGCAGTGCCGTCTGGAAACGGATCAAGAGGCTGCGAAGGCATGGTTACAAGATAGAGTCGCAGCACGGTCTCGGCTACAGGATGAAAGGGACAACAGAATTTCCGGTTCCATGGGAGCTTAAGAGCGACCTCAGGACATCATTCATAGGCAAGGAGATCCTCTACAAAGAGTCAGCAGACTCTACTCAGCGCATTGCCCTGTACATCGCAGAGAACAAGCCCGATCCTCAAGGTACCGTGGTCATTGCTGAACAGCAAAAAAAGGGCAGGGGGAGGTTGAAAAGGCAGTGGCTCTCTCCTCCCGGAGGACTGTGGCTGTCCGTCATTCTCAAACCTGAAATACCAACAGGAATGATAACTCTCTTGCCACTCTGCGCGGCAGTTGCAGTCAGTCACGCAGTAAGGGACTGTACATCGCTCGAAGCGAAGCTCAAATGGCCAAACGACGTAATGCTTTCCGGCGGGAAGGTGGCGGGAATATTAGTGGACATTAGTGCGGAGGCCGAGCGGGTAAACTATGCCATAATAGGCATCGGCATAAACGCAAACATCGATTCCCACGAAATATCAGGCAGACTTCAACATCACAGGGCCGAGCTAAAGGTCACGTCACTCAGAACTGAACTCGGTCATGATGTTAACAGGTTGGAGTTGACAAGCCACGTTCTGGAAAATCTTGAAAAATACTTCCTGCAGCTGGAAAATGAAGGTGCGCTGCCGATCCTGAAAGAATGGAAAAAGAAGACGGAAATGTTCGGACGCCAAGTCGAGGTCATGCAAAATGGAAAGATCGTCAATCGAGGCACGGCAATTGGTCTTGGCGAGGATGGATCACTTACAATAAGAACAGAGCATGGAAAAGACAAGAGCATTATCTCCGGTGACATCCTTGTCAGATATTAGCATGCCCTGCAAATCACGGCTATGTCATTAACATTAGTACCCGTCCTGCCCGTAATAATTGACGACTTCAGAATTTTGAATGCATGATAGCTGTCATGATATAACAAAAATCTGGGCAGGTCCAGCCCTCTCCTTTTGGCATTGATCAATGTCTTGTTGCTAACGACAGCCCCGGCGGCTTCGGAGTTCCCGTCGATGCCGTCTGTGCCCATTGTTAAGATTGCTAGTGGCAGCTCCTTCATTTGAATCGCGCACGCAAGGGCCGCTTCCTGGTTCCTGCCGCCGGTCCCGGTGCGATTCCCTCCGAGTCTCACGGTGGTTTCGCCACCCAGAACTACAGCAAATGGGAGAGGGGATTTCAGGCAGAGATCGGATGCAAGGTGCCCGAGAAAAGCACCAAAGTCCTTGGCTTCGCCATCAAACCGGGATCCAAGATACACTGTCTGCAAACCCTGACCTCTAAGGTAATTCGCCGCGGTCTTGCAGGCCAGAATGTTATTGCCTACAAGTATGTTGTGAACTCTTGAAAACAGTGGGTCTCCGGGCTTTGGCGTCTCTTGCTCCACGCCTTTCACGCCTCTGGCGAGATACTTGACAACAGCATCCGAATCTGGAGCAGCACAGTATTTTCTAACAATTTTGATAGCATCGCTA
>JBOGQL010000327.1:0-3369 GCA_050748985.1 Nitrososphaera sp.
ACTTTCCCGAGCCATAGAAACTCTGGACACGATCACCAAGAATAACGACGTTCAAAAGAGCATCAGAAACATGATAAAGGAGGTGCTTACAGCCCTGAAAGCGGAAGGAAGTCCATCGGTAAGGGCCGCAAACGCAATAAGTCTTCTTGATAACGCGACCCAGAGCCCGCAAATGCAGTCCCACATCCGAACTATGCTGTGGCAGGTTGTTTCGACACTTGAAAGCATAAGGGAATAGCTATCAGCGAATGTTTTTCACCGGCTTCACAGGCGGGGGCAACTTTTCAAGCTTGTGCGTCGGGTTGGCAAGGTAGTGCCTAGAGGCGCCCTCACCGCTCAACACAATCTTGCAGTTGACACACCTGTACCTGATCGCCATGCGGGATGCTCGAGCTGTATAGGATGCACATGGCTAAAAACGCTGTGGAAATAGTCCTGTAGAAGACTAGCGAAGACGCACGATTTCTCTGTTATCAGGGACTCCCGACCTGATCTTTAGCCGCGAATAAATCGCACTGGCAGTGTTCTCTGACTTTGTCCTTTCGCCATGATTAACCAAGACTCGCTTTGGCTTTACCTTTGACACGAACCCCAAGATCTGGTTGAAGTCACTGTGACCGCTGAAACCATCTATCTTTTGGGTCTGGCAGCGGACCGGTACGACCTTTACCTTGCCCGTCTTGTCCAGCATGCTCACTTCCGACATGACGCCATCCAGCACGCGTCTTCCAAGTGTGCCATTGATCTGATACGACACGAACATTATCTTGTTCTTAGGCTCTGGCGCAAGCTCCTTAAAGTACTCAACTGACGGTCCCCCTTCGAGCATGCCGGAGGTTGCCATAACAATCGCGGGATTCTCATCGTTGAACACTTCATCACGCTTGCCGTACCCGCTTATCACGGTGAAATATTCGGACTGGAACGGATTGACTCCTTGTGAAACCGACTTGCGCACGTCCGAGCCAAGGTAATGCGCGTAGGACATGTGGATCGCGCTCGCTTCAGAAATCATCCCCTCTATGTATATCGGGGACTCTATCAGCCTCCCGTCGCGCATTTCCTTCGCCATTACGAGCATGATTTCCTGGGCCCTTCCGACTGCAGGAACAGGAATGAGCACCTTGCCTCCGTCTGTCAACGTCTTGTTGATCGATTCCGTAAAGCTGCGGTAGACGTACTGCTGGTCAGGCATGATATCCGTCGAATTGCCGTAGGTGCTCTCGGTTATGAGCGTCTCGACCCGCGGATACAGGGACACCGCGCTGTCAAGAAGCTGCGTTCTGGCGTACTTGTAATCTCCGGAGTACAGTATATTGTGCGCACCCGAGATATTCAGGTGGACGGTGGCGCTGCCCATGATATGCCCGGCATTGTTGAGCGTGATCGTGATGTCGGGCGAGATGTCTGTCGGCTTGCCGTACGGCAGAGTGATGCAGTGCTTGATCACTTCGTTCACGTCCCTTCCCTCGTACGGCAGGTAAGTGCCGTTGCTGTTTGCAATCTTGACCGAATCGTTCTGCAGCAGGGTCATGAGCGGCAGCGTAGGTTCCGTGCAATAGACCGGGCCTTTGTAGCCGTACTTGAATAGCGTAGGCAGAAAGCCCTGATGGTCGATGTGGGCATGAGAAATGACCACCGCGTCCAGGTCATCAAGATCAAAATTAAACCAGTCAAGCCTGGGATACGCGTCAAGGCCGGACATCTCGCCAGGGTTTATACCGCAGTCAAGCATCACCTTGCTCTCCGGAGTGACCACAACAAAGCAGGATCTGCCAACCTGTTTGACACCACCTAGGCAGAACAGCATCACCTCTTCCTTGCTGGTCGTCCACGGCTGGGGTCTGGCTGCTGGCTCGACTACAGATGCCTGCTGTCGACCGCCATTTCCGTTGCCGTTGTTCCCTACAACCAGCGAGCCCCTGAACACCCTCTTACCAAGTTTCTGCAGAAAATCGGTCCTTTCTCTCGCGGATCCCTTAAGTGTAGAATGAATAATGTTGATGCTCGATGACGGAATATGTGGCGAGCGCCTTGTATGCGCTATCCAGCCGGTCGACTCGGCGATTTCCACCATCATGTTGGGGTCAATCGCCTCCGGTCTGTTGACCTCGAGAACGACCTCCCCCGTGGCATCGTCGCAAAAAACAGCGGAAACCACGACATCTTTGGGAACAAGTTTCACGACAGACTGCCTCGTTTGTTCTTCCGGCACCCGGACGGACGGGTCGGTACGTATGATGAACCTCTTCTTGAGCGTCTTTGAAAGCGAGGACAGGTAATACGTTAGTTCAGTTAGGGCAAACTTGGCATTTTTCGTGTATAGCGCGATATTCGGCCCCTCGAACCTGACAAGACTTATACGTGAATCGGAGGGGATTGACTGGAGGATGAGTTTCCCAACTGCCTCCTCGCTCTCGGTGGTTACTTTCATTACGTGATTGTCAAATGCTTCCATTGCAGTTCATTGCTGCTATACTAGAGTCATGCAACGTGGTTCGCAAGAAGTCAAAAATCTACCACGGCATAAACCAGAGATAAGCTGCGATGATATTCGCGTTGCCATTATAAAAGCATAGTGTTCGCCGGTTCTCTAATGACTTGCCAAAGCAGTCTAGAGTGGTACATGAGGCAAAAGTAGCGTGGCAGCCACAATGGCAACCATGACAAGAGTCAAGAGCATGTTCGCGTTTTTGGCCAGCACCTTGGACTTCGCCCTCTTCTCTATCATAGCGCCGTACAGCTGACCCCCGTCCAGAGGCCCTATTGGCAGAGCATTGAAAATTCCGACGTTGAAGTTGATGAACCACAGCCAGAAGAGGAGATTGGCTATCGGTGCAAACGCTGACCCAAACACGCTTGAAGTGTATTTTGGCGCCATCAAGTCAGAATACGGTACTGCTCCCGGCGCAAACGTCGGTGGTAAAAGCAAAGCAAGCGGATTAGTGCTGAACGCCCCCTTGTATCTGTCGAGCACGGCCTGGGAGTCGGGGGACAGGGGTGTAACGCCTATGCCCAGAATGCCCTTGTCCGGCTCCACCGCGGCCGGCAAAGTCGCTTCTCGGGTTACGGTTGCCCCCTTTTCATCTATCCACGTCAATTCGATTGTCTGGCCGAGGTTTTCCCTGAGCGTTATTCCAAGATCTTCCAGAGCCCTAACCTCTTCACCTGCCACGTACTGTATAACCGATCCTGGAGTCAATCCGACAGACTGTGCCAGCGAACCAGGACTCACGTTGACCACCAACACGCCAAATTGCGGCTCGTTCGGATCTGGGGGTAGAGGGGTAAGCGTGGATACCAAGAAATAGAGTGCGAGCAACGAGGCGCCAGCAAGGATCATGTTGTTGAGAGGACCCGCAGTAAGGA
>JBOGQL010000328.1:0-1749 GCA_050748985.1 Nitrososphaera sp.
CGCCAACCGCAAGCTGATCGCGATCGGCGCCCCGGAGCGCGGCGACGTGATGGTGTTCCGCTTCCCCGAGGATCCCGCGCTCGACTACATCAAACGGGTGGTCGGCGTGCCGGGCGACCGCGTCGAATACCGCAACAAGCGCCTGTCGATCAACGGCGCCCCGGTGCCGGTACGCCAGGTCGACGACTACCTGTCCAAGGAGCGCATGCAGTTCTCGCGCCGCTTCGTCGAGACGGTGAACGGCGCCGAGCATGAAATACTGCTCGACGAGGACGCGCCCGCCGCGGTGATGCCGGGGCGCGCGTTCCCGTTCGCCGGAAATTGCAACTACAATATCAACGGCCTGGCGTGCACGGTGCCGCCGGGCCACTACTTCGTCATGGGCGACAACCGGGACAACTCGAGCGACAGCCGCGTCTGGGGATTCGTGCCCGACGACAACATCGTCGGCCGGGCGTTCTTCATCTGGCTGAATCTCAACGAGCTGGGGCGCTTCGGTTCGTTCCGCTGAGGGCAGGAGGGAGAAGATGCGCAAGGCACAGGCCGGAATCAGCATCACGGGGCTGATGATCGCCCTGGTAATCGCCATCGTAGTGGCGCTGTTCGGGATGAAAGTCCTCCCGTCTTTCATGGAATATCGCACCGCCAAGGCGACGATCGAGGCCGCCTCGCGCGCGGGGTCGACGCCGGCCGAGGTGCGCAGGGCGTTCGAGAACCGCGCTACGATCGACAACATCGACACTCTGAAGCCTACGGACCTCGAGATCACCAAGGAAGGCAACCGGATGGTGGTCGCGTTCGCCTACCGCAAGGAAATCCCGCTGTTCGGCGGTGTCGGCCTGTACATCGACTACGCGGCGGACACCAAGGGCAGCGGCCAGTAGAGCTACTCGGATACACCTTCGCGAATGCGCGGCTCCTCGAGCAGGCGCTGACGCACCGCAGCCACGGTCCGCGGCATAACGAGCGGCTCGAATTCCTCGGCGACGGCGTGCTGGGCTGCGCGGTCGCCGACGAGCTGTACGCGCGCTTCCCGCAGCTTCCGGAGGGCGAGCTCACCCGGCTGCGCGCACGCCTGGTGCGGCAGGAGTCGCTGGTCGAGGTGGCGCAGCGGCTGGGCCTCGGTGCGCTGCTTCGCTCCGCGGCGCCGGTTCCATCCTCCATTCTCGCCGACGCGCTCGAAGCGGTGCTCGGCGCGGTTTTCCTCGACGGCGGCTACGAAGCGGCGCGGCGGGCGGTGGTGCACGCATTCGGCCCGCTGCTCGAGGGCATCGACCCCGGCAACGTCGAGAAGGACGCGAAGACCAGGCTTCAGGAGCTGATGCACGCGCGCGGCAAGGAGCTGCCCGAGTACCGAGTCGTGGGGACCCGCGGCGCACCGCATGAGCGCTGTTTCGCCGTCGAATGCATCATCGAGGAACTTCATACAAGGGGCGAAGGTACGTCGCGTCAGCGCGCGGAGCAGGAAGCGGCCCAGGCGATGCTCGCCAGGCTGCAGGAATGAGCCACCGCTGCGGCACCGTCGGCATCGCCGGCCGTCCGAACACCGGCAAGTCGAGCCTGCTCAATCGCCTGGTCGGCGAGAAGCTCTCGATCGTGTCGGCGAAGCCGCAGACCACGCGCCACCTGCTGACCGGGATCCTGACCCGGCCGGACGCGCAGTACATCTTCGTCGACGCGCCCGGCCAACAGCTGCAAGCGATGAATACGCTGCACCGCAGGCTCAACCGGCGCGCGACCGAGGCGGCG
>JBOGQL010000329.1:0-2909 GCA_050748985.1 Nitrososphaera sp.
TCCCCCACTCCCACGATTTCAAAGAGGCCGCGCCAGAGAAATGAGAATTTGACGTTGGAGGACAAGGTCATTGAGTCTATTATTTTCGCTATACGTGCAATGTTGGGAATCCTCACGGCGACGCTCACTGGTGATGAGGGTTCGACTGCTTTAGCTGCTGGTGGCATAATCCTGCCGGGACTTGCCCTGGATTTCCCTGACATGAAGCATTATTGTCCAAGTTGCCAGAGCATCCATGCTCTCATTTCGCCAAGTTTAGGTTATCTTAGCTTCTCTTAATAACCCTAGCGACTGATCAATGGATTTCTTTACATCATCCAAAAGTTCTTCAAGAGTTTCTTCATTCTGCTGCTTTTTGGTTTCCAACTCTGTATTATAGTATTTCATCCAAGAATAGGTGGCCTGCAAACTTTCAAACATTTCGAATGAAAGCAAAGTTTGCTTGTTGGTAAGTATAACTGCGTCCCACATGTTAGTGAAAAAAGGCTTAAAATCATTATACTGAATTGATTCGTGTATAAAAGCCAATTTCTTCTCCAAATCACTTAATATGAAAACGATTATTTTCTTCGTCGCCTGCTTTTCCTGATTGCTCTGCGTCCTCTTGTAATGCCAGAGCTCCAAGTATACTGCGCCATAAATTATTCCAGCTAATAAGGTCATTTCGACTATGAGCACATCCCATTCAATTGCCAAACAAAAAGCCTCTTAGTTAGTTTCACGTGATGTTTTTTATAAGCAGTTCGGATTCTGACATTGGTAACTTTGTCATTGATCGCGCCAATCTCCTGCATCTAGTACGCTAAGAGGAGATTGATAATTATTCTCCAATGTCGACAGGAAGATCAATCGAATTATTGTTATCAAACTTTTAGGGAGGTTTGAAAAAAATGGATGCACCCCATGCATTCATTTCCAGCGAATTTAAGACAATCTCCCTCATCGCAATGGAATATGACACCACAAATGTTGCACTGGTGGTAATGTGTTTTAGGAATCAATTCTGCTAATGGAGCCAAAGTATGCCACCTGGAAATTGTCGAGGAAAAAGAAGCATTATCTCTGTGAGGCAGATCATTGTGGTGGATCTGATGTAACCTTCACTATAAGTCAGAATTTGGTGGACAGCTTTATCGTTATCTGTGAATTCTTTTGAACAAACGGACTTTAGCTCTTCGAGACCGAGGATGTATGTGGCGCTCAATGGTAATCCATACCATTTATTACCAACAGTTATATACCTCGGGTGGCTTAGTATCAGTATGTCAGAAAAGAGATTAGCCAGAGACGAAGGAACAACCGCAGCCAGAACAAACGAAGTAATTGATGCTGTAAGAGATAACGCTGTCCGAATAATCGACGAAGTAGCGAAGGTTCAGCCTCAATTTGCTCAGTCGATATCCAACCTGCAGTTAGACTACCTCCAGACAGTAAGGAGCATGATTCAAACTGCATTTGCGAATCAGAAACAAGTTGTGTCTGCACTGAACATCCCTCAGTTCCCACAAATATCAGAACTGGTTGCCAAGCAATCTACCGAGACAACAAACAACATTGTTCGCTCCGTCGGTATTCTTAACCAGCTTAGTGTGAACGCGCTGGACGCAGCAAGAGAGAATGTAAAGATCTACAACAGAACAGTAGATGCAGTCACAGACTTTAGCAACAACATAGTAAAGACCTGGACATCGTACTGGTCTGCACAACAGCAGCAATTCTACAGGGCATAGCCCTGTTATTTTCTTGTTATTCCCGTATGCGCAACTCGATCTGTCGATATTAGCAGAGTAAGAGACGTTAATTCTACGATTACCACGGTCATTGCCTAGCTTTCTCTATGAGCAGATTTCGCTCCGTCGGCTTGTTGGTTGCCCAAGTGTTCACGAGACCAAATAATTGCCAACGATAAATTAGCATGAGGCAGTGATTGGAGATGCACTGGACCAGGTATAGGATGCTGGATACAGTGCGGCAATGGCCTCGAGGATTCTGCCGAAATTGACAACCTGCTTGGCTATTCACTGATCCGGATGAACCATGACGAATAAGGAAGATGGCCTTACATGGAGGTTCTTGCTATTCCCTTACTGGCATTCGACGCTGAAGTTGTCGTGGAATGCGGTCACCGTTCCGTCTGGGTTGACTGTCATATGGAAGTTCTCATGTACACGGAAGTTGTTGTCTGTGCCCTTCCCGATGATTTTAAAGTTGTTAACAAATGTTTCAGCAACACCAGAGGCGACTACTTCTGTGCCGCGCGTAACGCCGGTACCTTGATATTTGTCGCCAGTACTCAGTCCGGTGCCAACTACTCCCTGTGGGTTATCGTGGAAGTGCAGAATGAATTTACCCTTCCCAGTGTCAGTTACGTGGAAGAGATCATGCAACGAGCCACTCAATCTCACAAGTTCGCCAGCGCCGCCATCAGCACACGGAACGAACACGAAGATATTGATGTCGAATTTGCTGCTCGTTGTTATGGTAGTCGCTGCTGCAAACACGGGGCCTATCATCGAAAAGACGAGCGAGGCGGAAATCAAAGCGACTGCAATTAAGATATTGAAGCATCTTGCTTCAATCACTCCCTTGTCCCTAATGGAAATTCTACGATTTCTATTTTCCTTATTCATTAGTCGCCGTTTGATCAGCCAATAGTTAAAGATGTACGTAAGATGTCGATTCTTGTTCTAGTTTGATGAATCCGTATCGTAGGAAACATGATTAACGCGCACAAGCACGAGTTGTTTCTCAATCGCATGAGAGCGGTTACTCGAAGAAAGTAAACTGAACGAGAATTACGCAAATCCTTGAGAGCGTATTCCTGAGGTGCTAGAAGCCGGTTGAATATCTCTCGACAGATCCTGTTTTGATTTCATTGTAGGAAAAGTCAGCCACTTGAGGGTTACGAT
>JBOGQL010000330.1:0-3263 GCA_050748985.1 Nitrososphaera sp.
GTCAATTCTCTAGGTGATGCGCCGTCCTGCCACTCTACCATGTTGATTCTCCACAGAGGGCTGTACTCAGGGTCGCCCGGCTGCGAATCGGCCACGTTTGGCTGGAAGCCCAGCGGCCCGGAGCCCTCAATGCCGTTCGTGAAGGCATAAATGTTGGCAAGCGCGGACGCAGGAGTCCTAGCCAAGGATGGTGTATAGACTACTCTAAAGCCAGTAAGGTTGGTCAGGTGACTTGCAATATCCAGATCGGACGCCTCGGTAGAGATGTAAAACACTTCATTCCCGTCAACAAACCCTCTGGTAAGCGGTATCGTGACTGGAAGGTTAGTCTCTGTCAGCTTCACTGGCTTTTCCATCATGCTGCCCCCGTCCATCATCTGGTCTCCGGCTGGCTGCGGCCTAAAGACAGTGGCGTAGATAGGATTATCGCCAAAGTGACCGTCTACTCCTTCAGGGCCGATCCAGATGGCTGCCAGCGCTCCGTTAATGACATTGATGGTCACAGGCACATTCTCGACAGGACCTGCCGGAATTGTGACAGTCGCAGTGCCTTCTATAATATCGGTTGTTCCTTCAGTGGAATACTCTGTTACGGATAGACTTGATACCTTGTGCATGTGTGCAGACGTTCCATCCGGCATGATCATCATTATCCTTGCTATGAAGCCAATAGCAGGATCAGCCGCATTATCATTGTAGGAAATTCTTAGAACCCAGATTCCTGACTGGATCCACTCTGGCTGCCCGTCATCTCCAAGCTGAACGTTCGCTATCTGGCCCTTGAAAGAACTGTGCTTCGGTTTTTCTTCCATCATCGAGCCTTCTTTATCCTTCATCCCGTCTCCCATAGTCTCTGCGTACGCTGTTCCTTGCCATGCTGCGGTCGCAAGGAATGCCGGCATTGTGGTAGTCAAAACAAGAGCCGCAATAATGCCAATTGCGGATCCCATGAGCTTTGCACGCGTTCCAGGTTTCATTCAGCATTCGATTAGTATTTGATATAAAATGTATTTCTCCAGATGATATCCAAATTGGATCCATATCCTCAGACCAAAGCCTCCGAGGTTGGTCGTATTCGGTTCACCACCATTCGGTAATCCATATCCGCTATGGACGATGGATTTTTCTAAATCTCGATAGAAATAACTGCAATGAGAAGAATTACTTAAGAAGGCTTATAAAAAAGGACATTTCCTATACGTAGGAAGAAAATACTTGGCAAACACCTCCTTCAGGGTGCAGGCACACAAGTTCAGCCAGGAAAATATCCAAACGACCCTTGTATGCAGCAAGTGCGACGAAGTCTTTTCATAAGAATTTCCGCTTGACCTTGAAGGCCAGACGATCGAGTTCAAGTGCCCGGTCTGCGGTGCGCCGGGTGAAGCCGACCTGCCCTACAAGAGCGCCGAAGAGCGCGAAGCACTCGAAGAGGACTTTGAAGAAGCAGAGGAAGAAGAAGGCGGCGAAGAATTCGAAGAAGAATACTGATTACTTTTTGACAGTTAGCTTTCCAAGCTGCGCGAGCAATGCGGCAAGCTGGATCTCTGGATGGGCGCCGGCCGCGAGCCTGTAGTCGTATTCCGCCATCAGCGCGGCGAATTCGTCAGGCTTTTCGAACTTCATATCGTACGCCTCTTGATTTGCGTATTTCATAAAGTCAGTCTCGGACATGCCGTATACCTGCGTTAATTCCAGCAACCTTGCGCGAGCATCGTTGAACTTTCCTGACAGGGCTAGTCGCAGGACGTCTCCCACCTTTGCCCTGCCGGAAAGGCCTACAGCCGCTGTCACGTTAGGCAGCGACACCGAACCCGTTCCCGCGGCAGCCTGAAGGATGTTAATCGAATGGCGAAGGTCTCCGCCGGTGGAATCGTGTATTTGCGCTATCGCCCTTTCTTCGTACTTTACTTTCTCTTTTTCGCAGATCATCTTCAGGTATTCAATGACCTCCTCTTTCGGGATTCTTGTGAATCTGAAAACCACGCACCTGCTTTGAATTGGCTCGATGATCTGGGACAGCTTGTTGCATATGATGATAAAGCGCGTCGTTCTGGCGCTGTCTTCGATGATGCGCCTGAGAGCGGTCTGAGCTTCCGATGTCATCTCGTCTGCTTCGTCAAGAATGATTATCTTTGGCTTCGCAAAATCTCTGTCTGAGGCGAGTTTGATCGATGCGGCGAATTCTTTGACCCTCTCGCGTACCATCTTGATGCCGCGCTCATCAGACGCATTGAGTGAAAGAGTATTTTTTCTCCAGTCCTCGCCCAGAAGCTCTGTCGCAATGCACAGCGCGGCTGTGGTCTTGCCGACGCCGGCTGGACCAGAGAAAAGGAGATGCGGCAGATCCGGGCTCTTGATCAAATTGCCAATAGCCTTTATGATTTCTTTCTGTCCAACCACCTCGCCAAGCTTTTTTGGCCTGTACTTTTCTGTCCACATGAGGTTGGCTAGATCGCTTTTCTTGCTCGCCGACATGACCGTTGCTTTCTAATTTTCCACGAGCAAATAAAGGATTAATAGGTTTCTTCCAGAGGGCTGCTTTTCAGCTGAAGCTAGCTCGGAGCTTAACAAAAGCTGCCCTGATAAAAGATATAACGGAACGTGATCCCCTAGAGTTTACCTGTAATGGTTGACGGCGTTCATCCCGATCCCGAAATAGAAGCTATTCAAGAGGCATACAGGATAGGGTACATGATAGAGGAAGTAAGGGTATCGTACAGGAAAGATGTCCAGATGAACGTGGGCAATGTTTCGATAGATGCGAAGGAAGGGGATATGTCCTCGCTCCCTCGGTGGGTAGCCAAGATTCTTTCCGGGCAGGGGGCGGTTGAAATTCAGAGCAATGATATTGCGGCGTACGTTTCACGAGCGATGAATCGCGAGCGCATATCAAAGCCACACGATCTTTCAGGGATCGACGCAGATTTCTATGCTAGGGTGAACGACTATCTTGAGGGGCTGCGTGAAAGAGAAAGAGAGAATCTGCTCGTATCTTTGAATACCTTTGTTGCGTCGCGGCTTGAAAAGATAGTAATACTTGCAGCAGCATCGCCCCTGTCGCCAGAGCTTGAAGCCCGGCTTTCTGCGGAGGAAAAGGAGCTATACCTGCTCATAAACAGCGCGTCAGCAAAATTCAAGAAGGGAGTCTTGAAGAAATTTGACTGAGCAGCAGACCACAGCTGCCTTGGCAGACCATCTCATCAAATTTCTGAAGGCATTCAAGGACACGGATGGCAACTACAAGTATTTTGAAAGGATAAACG
>JBOGQL010000331.1:0-1604 GCA_050748985.1 Nitrososphaera sp.
GGGCCAGGGGCTGCTGCAGCCACGGCGACGGCAGGGTGTTGTCGACCACGCAGCGCCCGCCCCGCTCCCGGGCCGCCCGGCTCACGGCGGCGATGTCGACGATGTCGAGGCGGGGGTTGGTGGGGGACTCGACCCACACCAGGCGGGTCTCGGGTCGCCAGGCGGCCTCGAGGGCGGCCGGGTCGGTGAGGTCGGCGGGCGCGAAGGTCACGTCCATCGCCTCCCACACCCGGGCCAGGAGCCGGTAGGTCCCGCCGTAGAAGTCGCGGGGTACGACCAGGTGGTCCCCCGGGCGCAGCAGCAGGCGCAGGACGGCGTCCTCAGCGGCCAGGCCGCTGGCGTAGCAGAAGCCGTGGCCCGCCCCCTCGAGCGAGGCCAGGCACGCCTCCAGCGCCGCCCGGGTCGGGTTGCCGGTCCGGGAGTAGGTCCAGGCCTGGTCCCGGTCCACGTCGGCGCCGGCGAAGGTCGAGGTCTGGTAGATGGGCACGGACACCGCCCCCGTGGCCGGGTCCGGCTCCTGGGCGACGTGGATGGCCCGGGTCTCGAAGGCGGCGCCGGCGAAGGGATCGGACGGAACCCTGGTCATCGACCGTGGCTTCCCCGCGCCGCGGCGGGGTTGGGGTCTCCTCCGACCGACGACGAGGTGGCCGCCGTCCAGCACCAGACCGGCGGCAACCCGCTGCCGCACGCGGGGGGCGTGTTCCGAAGGAAGATGCCAGGGCGAGGGTGCGCCAGGCCCCGCCGGGTGCCCGCCGCCATCATCACAGCCGTTCGACGATCATGGCCATGCCCTGGCCGCCGCCCACGCACATCGACTCCAGGCCCACCGTCTTGTCCGCGTCCTCCAGGCCGTTGAGGAGCGTGGTCATGATGCGTGCGCCGGTCATGCCGAAGGGATGCCCGAGGGCGATGGCCCCGCCGTTGACGTTGAGCTTGTCCCAGGGGATGCCGAGGTGACGGGCGGAGGGGATGACCTGGGCGGCGAAGGCCTCGTTGATCTCCACCAGGTCGATGTTGTCGACGGACATCCCCGCCCGGCGCAGCGCCTGGCGGCACGCCTCGACCGGCCCCAGCCCCATGATCTCGGGGTCGAGGGCCGACACGCCGCTGGCCACGATGCGGGCCAGGGGCCGGACGCCGAGGTCCTGGGCCTTGGTGTCGCTCATGACCACCACCGCGGCGGCGCCGTCGTTGAGCGGGCAGCTGTTGCCGGCGGTCACCGTGCCGTCGGGGCGGAAGACAGGCTTGAGCCCGGACAGCTTCTCCAGCGACGTGTCGGGCCGGGGCCCGTCGTCGGTGGTGGCGTGGTTCCCGTTGGGCAGCACCACCGGGGTGATCTCGCGGTCGAAGAAGCCGCGCTTCTGGGCCGCCACCGCCCGGGACTGGGACTGCAGGGCGAACGCGTCCATCTCCTCCCGGGTCACGCCTTCGATCCGGGCCACGTTCTCCGCCGTCTGGCCCATGGCGATGTAGATGTCGGGGAAGCCGTCCTCCCGCGGCACCCACGGCTCCGCCCCCGGCTGAGACCCGGCCTCCGTCCGCCGGCCCGCCTCCTCGAAGCGGGGGTTGCGGGTGTCGGGGAGGCTGTCGGAGCTGCCCTTCAC
>JBOGQL010000332.1:0-17409 GCA_050748985.1 Nitrososphaera sp.
TTCTTGCCATCTAGAAGCCTCGAAAGCAGTTCCAGTTCTCCCATCCCTAGCTGCGGGCTGCCGAGCGTGATCAGGTCGCCGTCATCGGCGGTACTCAACTCATCGACGAGGCTCTTTGCTTCCTCCCTACCAAATGAAATCCTATCTCCGCCCACGTCACCAGGCGTGAACATGCCACACGAGCCCGACGTCCCCATTCCGGCGGAAAGTGCCTTGGTCTGCATTGTTGAAGGGTTGTCAATGCCCTCTAGTGCCACGCAGCTGTCCTCCACGGCCCTGCCCGCAAAGTATCCCAGCAATCCATAGTCAAGCTCGGTTTCAAGCGTGAAGTCTGGCCTTATCGTAACCTTGGGGTTCCTGGCTTCGCTTGCCCTCAGATCAGACAGCGGCGCTTTCCCAGTGACAGAGCTCGCTAGCGCGGAAAGGGCACTTTCTTTGTTAGTCATAAGGCCAAGAACCGAGTTCGAGAATACCGCGGCGTTACTTTCTGCAAAGCTTACAGGACTCCCTCTCTCGGGGATATCGAAGATCTCGTACGGCGTGCAGGTAAAAGAAGGGGTCACACCCATTTTTTCATAGGACCTCGCAATGCTCATCTGATTTTCCCTGAACTTTTCAGATATTCCTTCAGGCTTCGTTCTATCATAGCCCATCGGATTAATTGTTGTTCTTACGGTCACCCTTCCGCTGATAGCGAAATTTTTGAGGAACCTGACCCCCGCGTTGCCAATTGTATTGTAGTTGACGCCAGACACGTGTGCCCACATGATCGGGACAAGCCTTTCTGCATCTGTGGCTTCGCCAATCGCGACCAAGATCCTGTAGGCAGAAGCAAGAGACTCTCCATGCTTTCCAGAGAGCGCATCATCCTCGGATCTCGTGAGCTGCATTGATACTTGGCCGGAATAGATTTTCTATGGTCTCTATAAGAACCATTATGCAATTATATGATCGAGGCAGATCCTGTTCTAAGGTTGGGCTCCGCCAGAAAGACATCGATGCGCGAAATACTGAACACGATGCAGAGGGCGCTAAAAAACGAGAAGCCACCTAGATTGACCGCACTCAGGGGATTGCAGATGGAGGAGCAAGGGGATCCCTTCAAGATCCTCATCGGGACCATTCTTTCGGCCCGTACCAGGGACGAAAACACCACTAGGATCGTCAACAGGCTGTTTGCAAGGTTCAGGACATCCAAGGATCTTGCATTCGCTGACATCGAAGAGATAAAGACGATAATTCACAGCATCGGATTTTACAACGTGAAGGCGAGACGATTGATGCAGGTGTCACAGATGCTGGTCAACAAGTACGGGGGAAAGGTCCCATCAGACATAGAGAGCCTTCTCGAGCTGCCTGGCGTGGGCAGGAAGACTGCCAACTGCGTCCTTGTTTATGCATTTAACAAACCCGCAATACCTGTTGACGTGCATGTCCACCGGATTTCGAACCGGCTGGGCTTGGTCCGGACAAAGAGCCCTGAAAAGACAGAGAGTGAACTGACCCAGATAGTAGACAGGAGGCTGTGGACGAAGGTGAACGACACGTTTGTAATGTACGGACAGAACATCTGCCTACCGCGTCGGCCCAATTGCAAGGTTTGCGGCCTTAAGCGGACATGCAGATACTATCGCACTATTCGGAAGGCCGTCTCTTCTTGAAAATCAGCAGGCCAACTACAAGGCTGCCAATACCGGCCATCACCGCGGCGGGAACAAGGTATACTGGCGAGTCTTCAAAGCTACCAAAAATTATGTCAAAAGTCATTTGTCCCTGATAGGCATTGGCCGGTGATGCTACTTCATCCCTGCCATAGACTGCTACTGCGCCGACTGCGAACCCGTCGATGTCGAACCGGTCCACGACCGTCCTCTTCCCATCTGACACGGTCAGGCCTACCGTGTCGCCATGCGCTACAACTAATGGATTGTCTGACGACCAGCCGTTGAGGTCATTGGCGTACAGCCTGCCATATCCAACTTCAGGCATGTTGACTGCCACCCAGTATTTCCTTGACTCCCCACCGTACATAGCTATCTCTACGTACTTTTCGCTAGGGGCCGGCTCCTCTATCCTAACGATAACCTTTGAGCTCTCGTCTGGCACGTATGAGAGGTTGTTCCTTATGGAAAGAATCCAGCTTGGACTTTTTGGCTCGTCGTATGTGTATACGAGGGGGTCATCCGGATCACGATTTGCAGCCGAGAACGGGAGGAAAAAACTCTCACTCCTATCAGATTTCACAAGCAGGTACTCATCCTGCGAGCCATGGAGAGTTGGCAATAGAGGGAGTAGCAACAGAACAGTTACAATCATGCCAAAAAACGCAGGGGCGTACAAGCAACTGACAGACCTCATTTTAGCAATATAATCGACACGACTCAACGCCTTTTGCCCGCCAAGTCCGAAATCGGGGACAAAGGCATTCCTTTTAAGCATCCTTTTGCGATGATCGATCCAATTTGCGGCATCCGGGTATCCGAGTCGCTGGAACGGCCGTTCCAAGGGTTCCTGAAATAATTGCCTTCGACAATATTACATGGCAGTAGAATATTGCACATCGTCAGTGCTTCGATGAATAGAACGGTACTATCCCTACTGTTATCGTTGGTACTGATCGTTCCACTAGCGTCGGCATATGCAGAATCCTTCACCGTCACTACGAACAAGGATATCTATACCATCGGCGAGAAGGCTATCATAGTAGGTGTGGTGCCAGGCGATGCTCCTGAGGGCTATGCCATACTCATCAGGGTTGCAGGTCCGGGGGGAGAGGACTGCTCTGTCCAGAACATACTGCCGGAATCTGACAATTCGTTTGTGTCAAGACCAGTAAACCTTGCCAATTGCGGTACGGGCCAATACACAGTCTTTGCCTATTACGCCGAGGCGTCGACTAACTCTACTTTTACCGTGTCTGACACCAGCAAGACCCTCGTGGGGAACAAGATGGAGATGCGACTCCTGAAGATCGTCGTGTTGAAGGCTCAGGAATCAGTTAATCAAAAGCTGAAGGAGTTTCTGGATGCTAACGGTGCCCTGCCAGAGGACATCGTGGACAATTATAACCAGGGAGTATTAGAAGCCTCGAAGGCTCTGCAGGCGATCGAGTTCGGAAATGTTGCAGACGCCAAGAAGAACATGGGATTGTCTATTGGACACCTTCGAGAGGTGATCGAATCTCTGTCCGCAGAGCGTATAGTTCATGACTTGGCCGCGGATCTGCCGGAGGATGACGAAAATAGCAAAGATTCGCTGCTTGGGAGATACGAGAGGTTGAAAGAATTTTACTTCCGTCTTGAAGAGCTTGCTCAGAAGAACGGCGTTGACAGGGAGACAGAATTTGGTACTATTGTTTCTCTCCTAGCGAGGTCGAAGCAACTGATAGACGAAGGCGAACTTGAGGGCGCGGGTGGCGACCTCAGCCGGGCCAACGAAATGCTTGAGGCGATACGGCAGATTCTCTTCGAGGAAGGCAACGCCGCAGCCTCGGCATCAGACAACTCTACCCAGCCGGACGATGTCGAGGCTAGGCGACTGATAGCCGCCGCGGACAGATTCGAAAAGAAGGCGTACAACCTCCTTAACGAGAGCGATAGTGACAACGTCGATTCCAAGATTCAGGAAGCACTGGCGCTCATCTCTAGTGCACGTTTGAGCATAAACGATGGTAGCTACGAATCTGCCAGGGCAGAACTTTCTGCAGCATTCACCATGCTGGAAGAGGCAAAGGACATGATGAGCAAGGGCAGCTGTTCGGAGGGAAGCGACGAGGGGTCGGATGGAGACGGAAGAGGGGATGACGATAACGACGATAGCGGTAGCGGCAAAGGAAACAAGCAGTAAAAGAGCATTATCCCAGGCAGATTTTCAGGAATTCGGCGGTTTGACCGTAAACATTGGTTTCTGTTACCGACATAAAGCGAACCTTTTTTGGGGAAAATGCGTTCCGGGCTACGCTGGAACAGCTGTTTCAGTGCGCGAGTTCCGCCATTCCCCTAAAATAACAAAATAGGGTGTAAATTAGCCATGGCTGAAAGAAAAAACAACAGGGGCAAGATCGAAATAATGGCCGATGTGCTGTCACTCTCCACGGCTGGCATCAAAAAGACCCACATAATGTACAGGGCAAACTTAAGTTACGAGCAGATAATCTACTACCTGAGCCAGCTGCTTGGTAAGGGGCTCCTTAGGCAGGATGCTTCCGAAGGCGCGCTTGTTTTCAGGACAACAGAAAAGGGAAGGGAATTTCTCCACTGCTACTCCCGCATGACGGAGCTCATTGCAGAGAATTACGAGAACGACCCCAGGATCCCGCTCCTAACGCCCTGATGGCCTCATACGGCTCGCACAACTGTGCCGGGATTGAAGAATCAGAAAGGCGCGTGGTTTCTACTTTCTCGTGATCCACAGCAGCACCGATAGACCAGCCGACTGCGCGGTGTTAATAGCAAAGAGGTAAGGCGCTGCCGCATCAACGATGTTCTTGATCGCGGGACCCGCGGTATAAAGGTTGGACCAAAAGATCACGATAACAATATTCTGCACGATGAAAAGCGAAGCCACAACAACGAGCCCGAGGGTGAAATATGACTTGATGAGGCGCAGGTTCTGGACGTATGTAGCCATGATTCCTCCAAGAAGCCCAATATTCAGTAGAGCGGCCGCTGCAGCGCCCAGCATGAAATCCATCTTTTAGTCTATTGCACCCCTTTGGTTGCCTAATTTACTTTTTCCCAATTCGTGCCAATATCTCCCTGAACGATGCGTAATTCTTTTCCATCAGAGGCGTCAGAAAATACGTGGCTCCATAGGATTCCTTGTTGTCGGTTACGATAAGACCATTATCAGATAGGACGCGAAGATGGTGGATCACAGTCTTGTAATCAAGTGTCAGCTCAGAAGCAATCTGGTTTGCGTTGGCAGGATGCGAACTGATGAGGTCAATAATCTTGGCTCTGTTGGCACCTCCTCTGGTACTTCCGATTAGGTACCAGATAACCCGCTTGAACCTTGGATCGAGGTATCCACCTGTACCCGGGGATTCGCCCGAGGCAAATATTGAAGGAATAGCGATAGGCAGCAGCCGCCAAATAATGCCAGCCAGGCCGCTAAAAATGATAAACATCTGGAGCTGAAAAACCGCGCGTCGCGGCGAATATAAAGTTGTTCTTCAATTCCGGGGAAATTTGGGAGTCAGTTGGGAAAGAGCTTGCCGCGAACGGCGATCCCGCGATGGTGACGTAGCTGAACAATTTTTCGAATCTATGTCATCGTGGCCATGAGAGTATTTGCAGCCGCAATAGTTCCAGCCACGTTGGTGATGAAACACGCAGCGGCGGTGAAAAGGGCGGAGGCTGATGCTGCGGCAGTGCTGATGAGCCACGTCCGTTTCGAAGGTGGCAGGCGTATTGGATATCGCAGAGAAATCGGTCCGCTCAAGCCTAGAGAGCCAGCGTTTCACACTGATGCCAGACGATCCTTAACAGAATGCTCCAGCGATCCACAAATAGGTAGGGAACAGAGATCGGAGCACCGTTAGCGGAATCGATCATGCAGTCTGTAAAGCGAAATACAAGCGGTATATGGATTTTTCAAGGTCGAGGCAGGAATATGGTAATTCCTATATAAACAGTACATAATCTTGACATCGTGTTCCGTTGTCCTTATACCTTTCGGTGAAGGTGTCTCGTCCGCACTCGGTTCCTCGAATCGTACATGACGTGTTTGTAAACCCGACACACATGACGAGGCTAATGAAGCTGTCGCTACTAAAAATCAAAAGCCTTGGTTAATAGAAACAGGAGATTGGACGCAGGGTTAGTCTTGACTGCAATTTTGATTACCGGGATGCTATTTGCAGCTCCCACTCAACAAAACGGCTATTATGCTGTCGCCCAGGTACAGGTCGATCCCACGGGCGAAGATTTGCTGATCAACCTGAGTCTGGCACCTTCTATAGTGGAGGTTGGACAGGCGAGCCATAATATCGGCTACCTTCAAATCACTTCTAACTCGACAGGGGGCCCGATTCTCTCTCCTCGAGATCTGGAGGTGGAACTCACATCGCGGAGCCCCACCATCGCGTCTGTCCCGGCTAGGGTCGTGATAGAAAAGGGAACAGACTACGCACAGTTCAACGTTGACGTCACCGACGTAACAGGTGAATCAGATATTTCAGCGCTCTTTGGCAATCAAATAGTAACAAAGACGTTCAAGGTAGTAGAGGCGGGCAGCCAGATTCCGAACGATATCAGCCTTGTGATCAACCTCCCGTCAAACAAGATGCAGATAGGTTCTGAAATGCCGATTTCGGTCTACCTGGAAAACAACGGCGAGATAATGCAGGCGCCGGAAGACGTGTCAGTCTCGTTCGACTATGAACGATCGCTATTAAGGCTAAGTTCTGTTAACGCGGTGATAAAGAAAGGGGACTATTACGCTGTAGTGACCGTCACATCGCTCGAGAGATCTGGAAACGCGTTCATCAGGGCTTCGACGGCGAGTCCCGTACTTGACGCTGTATCCACGGTCGAAATCTCGCAAACCCAACCTGCCACACTGAGGCTTCATGTCTTCCCGGAGAAAGTCGGGCAAAGCGAGAAAACTGTTGACGTGTTCGTTGGACTCCATGACGCTTCTGGAAATCCGACGGTCGCCTCGAATGACATCAAGATTGAGATGTTTGCTAGCTCCTCAGGAGTTCAGAATATCGGATCCTACAACCCAGTCATAAAGAAGGGGGAATTCGGATACCATCTTAGGCCGACCTTAGCGTTTTTCGCCAACCAGACCGTTACAATTGGCGCGACCACCGCAGGACTGGGCGTGAGCACAGATGAATTTGAAGTAGTCGCGGATCCTCTCTCGTCGGGAAGTCCGAAAGCCTCGGATAAACTTCTGAAAGTGTACACAATACCAACAGGCATGCCCAGCGATGCGACTGCCATTGTGGTTTATCAGCTCAATGCGATCGAACACGACAGCGACGACGGCACCGACACCGATGGCGACGGCGAAGTGGATAGCAGTGATGCGCACGCTATCGATGCTCTGGAGGAGGGAGAACTGTATCCCATCCAGTCTGGTGTGCTCTATTCACCGGGGCAAGGTAACCTAAATGTCGTAACGAGCGATTTTACCAATCTTCGAATAACGGAAACGGGATGGATCATAGCCGGCAGTTCGTACGGAGCCGCGGTGGTCACCGCCGGCAGACAACCGGGAACATTTCAGGTCTCCGTTTCACTTGCCAATACGGCTTCTAATACCAATTCATTAACAGTTACAGGCAGTCTGACGCCCGTAAAGACGAAGATATACTCTCCTGCAGGGCTTCACACGGATTCCAACTACAGGGTACCATTTAACCAAGAAGGCACGGCCGATCTCTTCTTCCTTACCCTCGACTCATCTGGAAGGCCTTCTAGGTCTGAGACGGGCGTTCAGTACCTCGTAGAACCAACTAACGATTTGGCCGATATCAGGCCAGACTCCACCTTTGCCAGCCTTCAGGTGCGAAGCACCCAGTTCTCGCCTCTAGAGTCCACTATAGATATCTCCGCTATTCCTGTGGGTGTGAATTCAGATCCTGATCTCAGGGTGGCATCAAAGTTCCACATGATCTTTTTCAGCAGCATCACCGGCAAGGTCATCTTCCCCTTTGATAGCATAATTGGATTTAGCAAGTCACACCCGATCGGCGTTCTGCAGCTTACGGACATGTTTGGAAACCCACTCTTGGCATCAGAGGACCTCACAATCGGTTTGACTTCCTCGCGTTCCGGCGCGATCAAGACGCCGACAATAACCGTACCTGAAGGAAAATCATATGCGAAATTTGAACTGACAACTTCAAGCAGGGCGGAGATCCTGACGATTACCGGTTACGCAGACGGGATATGCTCAGAATCATACGAAATTGAATCGGTCCTCGCGGAACTTCCAGGATCATTTGTTAATGGTGGTCCACCTTCTGCGACTCAGCCCAGCACAATCACCGTTGCAACTGACGAAGGAACCACTGTGCTCTGGGGAGTGCCTGCGTCCTTCGAAATTGTCAGCAAAGACGAAAAGGCATCGAAACATGATGCAGCAACGAGCTCTTATCTTGCCAGCGCTCAGGTAATATCGCCGAAGCCTGGCAATTACGTAATCGATGTAACCCTTCTTAAAGATGGGTTCGAGCCCTCAAGGATATCGAAGACGATGACGTTTGAGGCCTATCACGAGCCGCTTTCGGTCACGATATTCCATAATGAACCTTCGATTGATTACGGAAAACCGGTTACGATGAGTGCGAGGGTGCTGGATTCCGATTCAAAACCAGTGCCTGATGCTATAGTTAGAATAAACCCCGGCGCGAACGCGACCGCCAATCCGAGCGTCGCTACAACCGACGCCAGTGGCATGGTGACGTTTGTATACACGCCGACCGGTGCCGCAGAAAAGGGGATGCTCACCGCGACTGCAGAAAAGGCAGGTTACAACATGGGAGTACACACAACCAATTTTGAAGTGGAGAATGTTCCGACAGTCCTTCCTACTTGGCTATTGTTTGGTCTTGCCGGGGCAATAGCTGCCGGCGTAGGAGCAGCAAGCATCCACCACATCAGGAAACCAAAGGTCGAGCAGCAGGCGCCGCGGCCTCGAGCCAAGAAAGCGCACGAGGACGAAGAATCCGATAGCAGCAACTAGTTACGGCATGAATTGTATCGTGGCACACTATGTGCGCTCCTAAGCTTCAAGACGATCGGGATTATCCGGCATCGATGCCTGCACTTCCTCCTCGATCGCGCCGCGATTCTGCTTAGAGTATTTTCGAATGTAATCAAGCATCGCCTCTTCGAGCGCGTTCTTGAAGTCTCCCTTTTTCAATCCATGCATGTTGTAAATCACGTGACGGAATTCCTTTACAAGCTTGTCGTCGATTTTAGCATTGATTATCGCCAAGAGGCCATCCCGCATTTTTCTAAATAGAGGATACATATAAAGACATATGCTTAACCATGGTATGAGTATACAGCGTTATGTTACATGTCAGAACTAAGTAATTACGACGGCCCTTGTTTCTTCGAGCTATCGGAGTTTTTCGCGACATAGTCACGGATCGCTTCTTCAAGTGCCCTTGTGAGATCTCCCTTCCTGAGACCGTACTTCACGTAAACTACATGGCGAAATTCCTTTAGCAGCTTGTCGTCAATTCTTGCGTTTACGAGTGACATGAGAAATAAAGCAAGCTAGATTCCTATAAACATATGTATGAGACTATATAACATTATAACCATATATATCCCACGTCAAAGAATGGCCGTGATTATGAGAGCAAGGGCGTCTCCTCCGAGTGCCATCATGACCGTTCCCGCAGTCATGAACACGAGAAATGGCGTGGCTGACGTGACCCATACATCTTTCTTTCTTTCATATTCTGCAGTCTCTGCCGGCTTCAGGGCAAAGTCAAATTCCCGTCTGCCATTTACGACTTTTTCTATCGGGAAAGCGTATTTTGGGTTCTTGGATCTGTGGCCTATCATCATCGCGAGCATCTTCTTCGATGCCGGCTCGTGGTGAAGGCCGTCAAAAAGCCGGTCTTTGTTGGCGAGGTTTCGAACCACATTTCCAAAGATCTGCACTACCGAGAACACCACAGCATTTGTGAGCATTATCAAGGGGGCAAACGGATGAAACGACGTGATCATCCCTTCACGTACAAGCAGGGGCTCGTAACCGTAGATTGGGAGGATCGCCGAGAAGGTGATGAGGGCAAGCATGTCCGCTCCCCCGAAGAGGCCGCACCTGTATATGCCATAGGAAACAGCAGCTGCAAGGGCTATCGAGATTGCTATCATGATCCCCTCCCCGTAGGTTTGGGGATGATCAAATATGTATAGAATCCCTGCTCCCGCTGCGAAAGATATCCACAGTAGGTCGCTGACGGATCTGTTCCTTAAATCAAAATACGAGGCGCACGCGAGCATGGCTAGGGCAAGCCCTATCCTGGCGAGCTCGAAATCCGCGGCCACTTGCATCAGCTGTATCGAAGTCCGAATTTATTTATCCTTTAGCAAGTTGGCTTTGTGACACAAATATCGGCCGCTACACGAAAGGCTCCTTGAAAGAAACTATTAGCTTGGCAATTTCCGGCCTCATGAGATGTTCAGCAGGTATTTTCCCCGAACTCACCATCTTTCTCATTTTGGTCCCACTCAGCTCTTCCTTGAATTCCGGGCCGTGAGGGCAATTTCTTTCGTTGGCGTATCCCAAGCATTTCTTGCAGTAGTAGAACGCCGGGAAGAACACGGGTTCTATTTCCAAATCTGCGTAATCCTTGAAGATCTCATGGGCAGCGAACGGGCTGTAATAGCTGCCTACACCTGCATGATCACGTCCGATAATAATGTGTGAACACCCAAAGTTTTTCCTCATGATAGCATGGTGTATCGCTTCTTTAGGGCCGGCATATCTCATTTCCGTGTGGAGTGTGACAAGCATCGCCCTCGCCTTGGGGTAGTAGTTATCGATCAACTTCTCATACGCTGCCAGAATCACCTCGTCTTTAAAATCGCCCTGCTTTTTCTTACCTATGAGAGGATTAAGGAAAATGCCATCGAAGATGTTAAGGGCGGCCTTCTGCAGCATCTCGTGGGCAACATGGGGAACGTTTCTCGTCTGGAATCCCACAGTGGTCTTCCACCCTTTGCGAGCTATCTCGGCCCTCGTCTCCATGGGAGTCCTTCTATATTTCCTGAGTGGCGATTCACCCGCTCTTTTCGCCAGACTTAATTTCCCTCCGACGAGCGTGCTCTTCATATTGAGCATCTTCTCAACGCCTGGGTGCTTGATGTCGTCAGTTTGGTAGACTGACTTTGCACTTTCAAGCCTATCAAACGAATAAACTTCCGATACTTCGAGGGATGCGAATTTCACCCCACCCGCTGCAAGGGCCACTTCGCCAGCATCTTTCATATTGGCAGCTGTTTTGTCATCTACGTCAAGGACTATCGGGACTGTCCACGCAAGCCCGCTCTTCAGCCGTCCCGACTTGACTACGCTTTCGAAATCACCCTGGCCTAAAAACCCTTCAAGAGGGCTGAACACACCGTCCGCAATGTTCTCGATATCATTTCGAAGGTCGCTGCCCACTTCGACGCAGAACATGCCTCCGTCAATGTCCCGGCCGATAATTCTGTTTACAAGCCTGCCTCCATGAGGCAGGGGAACTTTACCAGAGTTCGACAACGACCATCACTCTGCTGTCTTCTTTCTGATCTTCGTTGGGTCAAAGTGGAGGCCGCACTCTTTCTGCGAAGCATTCTCCCACCACCACCTCCCGGACCGTGGGTCTTCGCCAGGCATGACTGCTCTGGTGCAGGGCTCGCACCCGATGCTTGGGTAGCCCACGTCATGCAGTTTGTTGTATGGAATGGTATATTCACGGATATAGTCCCAGACCATATCCGAAGTCCAGTCTGCGAGAGGATTCACTTTTACAATGCCTCCATGCGAGCCGTCTATTTCGATTTTTTTAGTAGAAGCCCGTGTCTGGACTTGATCCCGCCGAAGGCCTGTGATCCAGCCGTCCAGTTTCATGAGCGCTCTGTTTAGAGGTCTCACTTTGCGTATCTCGCAACACGTCTTGCGGTTCTCCACGCTTTCGTACATGAGGTTCATCCCTTTCATTCTGACCATCTCCTCCACCTCGAACTGGTCAGGGAAATATACTTCTATCTGGATGCCATATCGCGCGCGCGTGGCGTCCATAACGTCATAGGTCTCCTGGTTCAGCCGACCAGTGTCAAGTGTGAAGACCTTTGTTTTGTTGATGTCAATCTTGGACATCATGTCAATGATGACGACGTCCTCGGCACCGAAACTCGATGCAAGTGCTATCTTGCCGCCATAGGTGTCAAGGGCCCACTTCAAGATCTGCTGGGCTGACTTGCTTTCAAATTCCTCCGCAAGCCTCTCCAGCTGCAAAGGAGTGGGTCTAGACAACTCCATATGTCTATGAATTTGAGGATCTAAAGACCTTATAACATTTGTTCCCTGATTTTTTATTACAGCTTTGCTCTAGAATATCGAGTGTGAATGTATGTAGTCCAAAATACATGCTACGCGGTGAATTGTAGAAGTTTGTTTATTAACCAGTATTCTTCTACATATTGTGAATAATAGTCAATTAACTATAGTTATTGCCAGGAGAGATAATGGTTGCTCGATAATTTTTGGAATCATATAGACAAGTACAGGAAGCTGGGCTTTGACCCGATAAGGTGGATTCCAACTTGCTCAAACGAGGTCGACGCCGTCGTCCTACAAAATGCTCTCCAGGAGGTAAAGAAAAGCACAATCAAGATATCGCCGACCTGGTTCGAATTAATGCATTACATCGACGGCAAGTTGCCGGAGCTTACAAGGCGAGTATACAGTCTGGTAAATCCTGTGGTCGACAAGGAAGTCGAAGTAAAACGAGCGCTTTCAATCTTCAGAGTACATACCGGGGCCGGGGAGTACCCGCAGCTGCTAGCCGAGGCGATGCAGGGATTCCTCAAGGTCTTTACCGCAAAAGTCGCGGCGACCTGCTCGACAATCGTGCTGACGGAGCATCAGGACGCGCAATTTGGAATGTTCGACTACATCGAGCTCCACAGGGGAGACAAGGTTGGATACATGCCCGCGGTAACTGCGATGACCCAGGTCACCGACGTTACCAGGGCTCCTGACGCGGACATTCACAGCAGCATCGCGATGACATCTGCCATCGAAGTACTGAACCTCCTCGGATGTGGCGTCTCATCCACTTTCAAGCTCTTTCCGGCTTATGATGCTCCTTCGGAGGAGATGCTAGATAGAATAAGGTTGAACCTTGACGCGTTCACGTCGCGCTACAATCTTGCGATGGAGGACTACAGCTCGCTCAAGACTGGCAAGTTATTCTATGGAACCAGCGCGCTTGCAACGACAACTAAGGAACTCCCCACAAGGTACGATCAGATGGAGGAAGGCATGGACATCATTGTCACAAATAAGTTTGGCGGATTGCCTGCCTTGAGCCTGTACACTCTTGCGCGCATGGACTCTGAAAACATAATCAAGTACGAGTCAAATAACGTATCATTTGAAGAAATTACAAAGGCGCGGGACGAAGTGATCAAGAACCTGAGCGAGCCTCACTTCGCACTGGGGAAGATAATCGCGAAATATTGCCCTGATTTTGGCTCCGCATTCGACAAGAGCGCTCACGTTGCCGCCGTGTACCCCGTAGGATCAAAGGGGATCTTTGCTCTTGGGTTGCTTGCCGAGCTCGCAAGTTCGCACCTTGTGATAAACGCGCTTCCTGTGAGGCATGAAGAGATTTCCAAGTTTGCAACTTCCGAGTTCTTGGTGGAGAATGCCACAGCTTCGGCAAACGGATGCCACCTGCTCGTCGCGACAAAGGACGTCGGAGCCTTGGTAATGGACGACCTGCGCAAGCACAATTTCCTCCCTGAGCCAATAGGAGTTGTCTCCAAGAAGGGCACTGGTACGGTTTCCTTTGACAGCTCGGAAGGGGCTGAAAAATTTGTGGCCTCAAAGGCGAAACTGGCCCGCCTCTTCGGACAGGTTCAGCGACAGCCCGCAGGGTCGTAAAGACGTTAATATGAAACGGAATGGTAGAGCGGGCATGGGAGATCCAGAGTGCATATTTTGCAGAATCGTTTCTGGCGAGATTCCTGCAAAGGTCATAATGCAGAATGAATTGGCAGTGGCTCTGCTTGATGCGTTCCCTTTGGCGGTCGGTCATTCGCTCGTAACCACGCGTTCGCACCGCAGCAAAGTCCAAGATTTGAAAAGCGAAGAAACCATCGCGCTGTTCGAGATGACGAAGAAGATAGCGGCAGCGGTGGAAGCAGCTATGCAGGCGGCTGCCACCACGATTGCCATCCACAACGGAAGGGAAGCGGGTCAGGAAATACCTCATGTTCACGTGCACGTCATACCAAGAAGGCGGGGCGACGGCGCCGGGCCGGTTCATTCAATGTTCAAAAACAGGCCAAAGCTGAGCCCGCAGGAATTCGATTCTGTTCACGGCAAGATTACTGCCAGCCTCGCCAAACACTAGTTAGCAGGTCAATACGTGGGTCAGCGAGGCTGCCCTGATTCCAGTGCCTTGCAGCAGACGTAGAAGCTGCAGGGAAAATACGGGCTGCAGGGGGAGGCGAGCCCGCCGTGTCGACATGTCTCCTTCTAAATGATGTCTTCCACGATGCCTGTTATTTCTGAAAGCCGGGCTACGGTGTAGGTCGCATGCTCGCATTCGCTCCTTGGCTGCTGCAACGAGAAAAGCGAGTTCGTGGTCCTGATTGTGGTCATCCCGAGCCTGTGTGCTGGGCAGATGTCCGTGTCAAGCCTGTCGCCAACCATGATACACTCTGTTGCTTTTCGTCCTGCCTCATTCATGGCAAGCTCAAAGATCCTGGGGTCGGGTTTTTCCAACTTCACTAGCGACGATATCGCCCTAACTTTGAAGAAATCGCCGAATCCAGACTTTTCCACAAGTTCGAGTACGTCTTCTGCTTGATTTGCTATCAATCCCATGTCGCACTTCAATCCTCGAAGAGCGCTCAATACCTCATCGGCATCATCAGAAAATCTGAAAAGCTCTTTCCGCCCCTTTCTTATTTCCGGGCTTAGCTTCTCCAATATCATTTTCTCGTATCCCGAAGGCGCTAGCAGCCGGCAGACCACTTTAACCAGTTCCTCCGCGCTACAGTGTCCGATCTTGCGATCGCGGATGACGCTATCGCGGACTGCCCTGTAGTTCCGCTGGTCAATCCTTGCTCCAAAGCCATTCAGGGTTTCTAGGAAACGCGTATCAAAGTGGTCGATGAAATCCCACTCGTCGATGAGCGTCTGACCTAGGTCGAAGAATATGAACGGCCTACTCATCCAATGATACTGCTTTCTATCCGATATATTTTGTAGTCGAAAGTGGATCGAATATCTACCCCGGCCTCGGGCTAGACATACTTTAAATATCTATTTTTGTCTTCACGCGTCGTCAGGGAAGGATGTCTGCAAGGGATTATGACGTTATTGTCGCGGGTGGCGGACTTGCTGGTCTTATCGTGGCTTCATCCGCTGCTTACTATTCAAATCAGTCACTACGAATCCTAGTTGTTGATCGCAACGAAATATCGCAACTTGGCAAGAAGACGGTAAGCGGCTGGGTATGCGGCGATGCGGTTGGAAAAAATACTGTTGACTACATGACTGAAAGGATCAAGATCAGATGGGGTCATCCTGAAATCGAGCACCCTGTCAAAGGTGTTATGGCCTACTCGCCGGATCATGAAACCGGCATTTCATTTGATGGTGAAGGGTACCTTCTAAACAGGCGGCTTCTCCCGCGGAGGCAGTTCAACGACGCTGTCAAGATGGGCGTCGAGGTCAAGGATCGGATCGCGCTGCGCTCCCTTGTCGTGGAAGGCGACACGGTAGTGGGGGTAGAGGGCGACGATCTTGGAAACAAGTCGGTATTCAGAAAGACGGCGAAGCTGGTGGTTGACTGCACGGGAGTCACGTCAGTCTTGCGCACAAATCTTCCCATAAAATCGTTGATCCAGCGCAGGATCGACAGGGACGACCTTGAAGCGACGGGTCGTTACATCTACAACTTTGATCTTGCTCAAGATGACAAGACGTACTTTGATCCCGACTACTGCATTATCCATCTTGATCAAAAGCTTGCGCCGGGTGGATATGCCTGGGTCTTTCCGAAGGGTAGAAGCAAGGTCAATATAGGCTTAGGCGTCCAGCAGAAGGCTTTTGAAGCGCGTAACAGGGAGATGGGAGTCCATACTGACCTCAAGACCTTAATCGATCAGTACGTTGAATTGAACCCAGCAATTGAAAACCCGAGGCTTGCAAATGGATCTGAAGACGATGGCAACGCGTCCGGAACTTGGCAGGTCTCTGTGAGGAGACAGAATGACTGCCTTGTTGCCAACGGCTACATACTCGTAGGCGACGCGGCCTGGATGCCCAAGCCACTTGATGCGGGAGGAATCGGGCCGGCTATCGTCGCTGCCACGATAGCAGGCAAGGACGTCGTGGAGGCGCTGCAGGCAGCGGACACATCGGAAAAGGGGCTGTGGCAGTACAACAAGCATTTCATCAATGACTATGGGTACAAAACCGCCGGGCTTGAAGTGTTCAGGAGGATGCTGCAAGGACTGACAAACGAGCAGATCAATTATGGTATGAAACACTTTCTCTCGGGAATGGACATTGACAAGATTGCAAAGGGAGAGCACCCCGAGTTCAGCGCTGTGGATAAGATAGGGATGATTATTAGAGGAGCAATGAACAGGAAACTCGCTGAAGATCTCAGGTTCTGCGCCGAAATGAACAGGGTTCTGACCGAGCACTATTACAATTACCCTGACACCCCTGAAGGATTTGCAGAATGGAACAGCAGGCTGCAGAGCTACCTCGAAGAAGCATTCGCCAGATACAAATGACATCATCGTTCGCGGCTTTTCCGGTACACGAAACAATCGAACTCCAAGACTTATCTGACATTCGGCGGGCAGTGGACAAGATGGTCGATTCCTACGTGAGACAGAGTCCGGACGAAAGTTTCAGCTACAGGATATTACTTCCGCGGGGAGAAAAACTGACGGGTAAGGCGAAAAGAATCGGGGTTGCCCTCCAGGGGGAGCTCGTACTGGGACTGCGAAGAAAAAACCTCGTGCCAAATGTCCGTGAAGTGCGATATCTTCACGACGACAGCCATTACGGGTGGCTCTTGGCAAGCCCCGGAGTATTTGCGCGGTTCGAGAATAGCGTATGATCACAAATTGAGTACGGCCTATCGCTGCAGATCTCTGTCTTCCGCAGCCTTGCTGTCTTTCCGTCCCTTGAATCGTGACATGAAAAATGGCTGATCAAGTTTCATCGCATTGCTCAGCACAACTGAAACGATTCCTCCAAACAGAAGTCCTCCTATGACGTCTGTCGGGTAGTGTTGCATGACGTGGAGCCGGGTTATGCCTATCAACACTGGAAACGCCCATACGGAATAGCCGGCGATTCTGGACTTGTTATATACCGCGAAGCCTACGATAAAAGCTAGCGCCGTCGCGCGCGACGCGTGGCCCGAAGGGTACGAAAGGCCCATGGCAATCGGGGCAAGGCTGTCACTTTCTAGTCCAAAATTCTCTGGAAATTCGAAAGCAGGGTCAAATCCGTACGGGGGGATTGGTCTCCCGATTAATGGCTTCATATACATGACGAGAATCACGAGAACTGCGACGGCGATAAGGAATACCATCCCCGCCTTTCGCGTCCGTCTAATGGCGGTGATAACGGTTCCGAATATGAAGAGAGTGCTCACGTCACCAAGAGTTGTTGCCAACACCATAGCGG
>JBOGQL010000333.1:0-2445 GCA_050748985.1 Nitrososphaera sp.
GGCCGCATGAGTTGGGGCAGCCGCGTATCTTGATGCTGGAATCGCGAAGCGAGTCGTCTGTGTCAAGTCCGAGCTCGAGGAATTTGCGCTGCACCTCTTTGGCTAGCCTGTGCGAGTTCGTTATTGCCAGGTTGCAAGACGTTGTCCCCGAGCAACCGACAGCAGAAGATATGCTCAGAGCGCCGGGGTTGGAAAGGCCGGCCGAAGCAAGCTTTTCGTAAAAGTCCCGCAGCTCTGTCCCGCGCACATAGCGCACGGCAAAGTTCTGCTGGGGAGTGTTTCTAGCGATGGCTTCTGCGGAATACTCGCGGATAGCCGAAGCGAGCACCCTAAGCTGGCTCGCGGTGATGTCTCCCGCCCCCAGCGTAATGAAGACCGTAAAGTATCCGTCCTGCCTCTGGGGAACGACGTTTGTATGGAGCCAGCGCTCGTACGCGGGGCTGTCCTTGGTCACGCGATCGTTTAGCATCGGTAGCTTTGCCATCCTTGGCGCCTTTGGCAGCTGCCTGGTGTCTTCTTCTGACTTGACGTCAAAAATCCTGGCTGTAGAGTACGACGTGGTCATTTCCACTATCGAGCGCTCCTTGAGGACCATCTTTTGGAACTTGTCCCAGCCCATCTCGTGGACCAGGTAGCGCATCCTGTTCCTGGCCATGTTTTCCCTGTTGCCGTGCCGGTCAAACAGCCTCACCGTGGCCATGCAGGTGGATGGAACCCTTTCCTCCGGTGTAAAGTCCTCGAGGAGGTGGCCGATGAATGACGCGGCCCCAAGCCCGCCGCCAAGGTAGATTTTGAATCCCCTGATAGTTTCGCCGTTCTGGCCAGTCTTGACGGCCGCCACAAGACCAATGTCAGCGACTCTCACAAGGCCGTGGCGATCGCAGCATGAAAAGTTGATCTTGAACTTGCGCGGGAGGTTCTGGCACGTCGGGTTGCGCAGAAAGAACCTGGCGATCGCCTTGGAATATGGCGTGGCGTCAAATGCCTCGCTTGGGCAGACGCCTGCAAAGTGGCTGCACATCACGTTTCTGACCGTATTGCCGCAAGCCTCCCTTGTAGTGAGCCCCACCTCTACTAGTCCCCTCATTACTTCGCTCACATCCTCCAGCTGCACCCAGTGGAGCTGTATGTTCTGCCGGGTCGAGACATGCGCCGAGCCTATCGAAAAGGCTTCCGAAAGGCCGGCAATCCTGTCCAGCTGGTCTGGCGTCATCTCTCCGCTGGGAACCTTTATCCGGACCATGCTGTAGTCCATATGCAGACGGGAGCCGTATGCCCCATTTTGCAGCCGGAACCGGCGGAAATCGTCCTCCGATATCTTGCCCTGCCTGAAAAGCTTGACTCTTTTTGCAAAGACTTCTGTCTCCTCTTCTCGCCCCCATCGCGGGTTTGGCTTTGGAGGAGAAACCCCCTTCTGTTTAGGGTTTGCCGTGGAGACGCGGGATTTCTTCATTCTACGATACAAAAAACTCACCTAAATCATATATTTTTTGTGGAAGTGTGAGAGATTGGCTGCGATTTTCGGCTGAGGCGGCAATATACGGCGGCTATCTGAAATGCATTGAAAAAGCTTTTTAACGCAATCGAACAGCAAGCACGGCATGGCGAAAAGGACAAAGAAGGCTAGCAAGAAACCCAGGGTAAGCCCTATTCCCAAGGGCTTCCAGACGGTCACAACCTCTATTGTGGTTCGCAATGCCGCACAGGCAATAGATTATTACAAGAAGGCATTTGGAGCAAAGGAGCTGTTCCGCATGACTCTCCCTGACGGCAACACCATCATGCATGCCGAAATGAAGATCGGCGAATCCGTAATCATGATGACCGATGAAATGCCCCAGATGAAAACCATGTCACCCCAATCGATTGGCGGTACGAGCACATCATTCTACACGTATGTCAGGGATGTCGACAAGGTTTTCAACCAGGCAGTGGCGGCAGGAGCCACAGTGACGATGCCCGTCATGGACGCATTCTGGGGCGATCGGATGGGACAGCTGATGGACCCATTTGGTCATCTTTGGTCCCTAGCAACCCGGAAGCGCAACCTTTCGAAGAAAGAGATGAACAGCGCAGCACAGGAATGGATGTCACAGATGGCTCAGCAGCGATAGCACAAGCTTAAAATCACCTATTCGGGGCGCTTTCACTGGCAATTAAAAAATGGGCAAGAGGACGCTCGTCCGCAGAAGAGGCCGGGGAGGAAAGCAATTCCGGGCCATCATCGTTGGCAAAATTGCGCCAGCAAAATATCCGAATTTCAAGCTAGAAGATCATCACACCGGCAGGGTAGTTGACATCGTTCACGAGCGAGGGCGCGATGCTCCGCTGGCCAAGATCTTGTTTGATGAAGGCCGGTTTTCCTACGTTCCCGCACCTGAGGGCACCACCGTGGGGAGCACAAGAGAGGCCGGCACGGGCACGGCGGCCAGAGCCGGCAACATC
>JBOGQL010000334.1:0-1769 GCA_050748985.1 Nitrososphaera sp.
CAGTTGCTCGGATCGACCGTCGAGATGTGGCCCGTCTGTCATCGGGGCGTTTGACTGCCCGACCCAGGCGTCGAAGGTCGTGTCCCGATTGGTGTGGAAAAAGGAAGTGGCGCATTCTTCCGGTGGAAGAAGATAACCACCAACCGGCCGCCTGCCAGGGCGGCCACCGGAGGAATGCGCTATGGGCGAGGGTATCAGGAAGTCCGAGCGGATGCAGGCTGTCAGGCCGACCGTGCTGGGGGAGCTGATCCACGCGCACGTGCGGAGTGCGATCGAGACGGCGGTCGTCGAGGAGTTGATGCAGGCGCTGGGCGCGGGGCCGTACGAACGCACCGGGGGCCGGCGGGGCTACCGCAACGGCCAGAAGACGCGCACGCTGACGGGGCCGACCGGGCCGCTGGCGCTCACGCTGCCGCGCGGGACGGTGTTCACCGCGGCGGGCCCGAAGGAGTGGACCTCGACGCTCGTGCCGCGCTACCAGCGGCGGATGCGGGAGGTCAACGAAGCCGTCGTGGGGACCTATCTGGCCGGCGTCAACAGCCGGCGCCTGCGCGGGGCCTTGGCGCCCCTGCTCAAGGCGGCCCCGTTGTCCAAGAGTGCGGTGTCGCGCATCGTGGCGACGCTCCGGGAAGCTCTGGACGCCTGGATGACCCGGGCCCTGGCCGACCTCGACGTCGTCTACCTCTATCTCGACGCCCTCCACCTGCGGGTCCGCACCGGCGGCAAGGTGGTGAGCGTGCCCGTGCTGGCCGCGGTGGGGGTGCTGGCCGATGGGAGCAAGGGAGCAAGCAGCTGCTGGCCCTCGAGCTGTGCGGCAGCGAGTCGGCCGAGGCGTGGACCGGGTTCGTCGAGGCCCTGGCCGGGCGCGGGGTGTCGGCGCCCGTGCTGTGCATCGTGGACGGCAATGCCGGCCTGCGCCGCGCGGTGGGGCACGTCTGGCCGGCGGCGGCGGTGCAGCGCTGCTGCGTGCATAAGCTCCGCAACCTCGAACGGAAGGCGCCCAAGCACGCCCTCGCCGAGATCCGCGACGACTTTCATCGGATCGTGTACGCGGCGGGGCTGGAGCCGGCCCGCGCGGCGCGCCTGGCCTTCGAGCGGAAGTGGAGCCCGCGGTGTCCCGGGGTCGTGCGCAGTCTCCAAGAGGGCGGCGACGAACTGCTGACCTTCCTCCGGTTCCCGAAGGCGCAATGGAAGACGCTGCGCACCACGAACGTGATTGAACGCTTGAACGGGGAATTCCGCCGCCGCATCAAAACCCAGGGCGCCCAGCCGACGGAGGACGCCGCCGTGATCCTCCTCTTCAGCCTGGTGGCCAGCGGCCAGATCATCCTGCGACGGATCGACGGCTGGCGACGAATCGCCGCCGTGCTCACTCAACGGACTCGCGTGGCCGCATGACGCATCGCGCGCAGCCCCGTAGCGCCACGTTGAGGAGCGTGCCCATACCGTGGGTACCCCCCGCATCGAGCTCTCCCGCGATGCGATCACACTCGTGCTACGCTCCCGACGCGACCACGAGACCGGAAGAGCGCCCCTCGATTTTCCACATCAAGCGGGACACCGCCATCGGGTCAGCGCCCAGATAGATGGCGGCAGCGTTCAGGACGACCCAGCTGAGACTCGAGAAGCCCTCGACGGGGGCCTCACCCACGTTCCAGGCCAGGGTGCCATAGCGGGCGAGGTTATCGGCGTATCGGTACGAGATGAAGGCGTCGTCGAGCACGAAGTCGTAGTACAGGAGCGACAGCGCGGCGGCGCCCATCATGCAC
>JBOGQL010000335.1:0-4509 GCA_050748985.1 Nitrososphaera sp.
GTCAGGATTGCCCAGGTGATCTCAAACCTGCTCGACAATGCGTTGAAGTTTACTAAACAGGGAAGCATAACAGTGACCACAGAAAAGGACGACGGCAGGCTAATACTAAGTGTAAAGGATACTGGCAGCGGCATCGACGCGGATATAATGCCCAGGCTGTTTTCAAAGTTCGCAACAAAATCAAACCGGGGAACGGGTCTTGGGTTATTCATTTCAAGGAGCATAATAGATGCGCATGGCGGGAGCATTTGGTGCGGGAATAACGGCGAAGGCAGAGGGGCTACGTTTGGTTTTAGCCTGCCTGCCTCAGACAATTTCACGCAGCAGGACACGATGCCAGTTGATCTGCAGGTATCGGAATAAGTTCAGATCTTATCGACGACCGCTCTTAGGCGGTCTGGCATTTCTGGGAGCTCGGTGTGGCTCGTGTTGTTCTGGAGCATGTCTTCGCCAAGTCGGCGAACCCTTTGCGTGCCGATCAGCATGTCGACCGTGCGTTCTATTTCCTTTGGAGACAGCACATCTTTCAGTTTTTCCTTCAGAAGGGCTTCAGAGTTGTACTTGTTGATTGCGTATTGCACTACGATGAGCCTGTCGTCCGTAGAAAGCATTGCCATCCGTTTTCTCTGGAAGCAGACAAATAAAGCTTTGACTCAATTCATCCTGAACCTCATGATGTGATATGGATGATTCTATCACCAAGCTCAGGGAGTTGATTGCCAAGAACTGCAGAGTAGAGAAAGTGCACCCAGAGATATTTGCCTCTGACGCAGAAGTCAACATTGTCATTGTTTCAGTTGTATGCCCAGATGGCAACAGGCATACAATCAAGGCATTCAGGGACGAGGCCCGGATGCTCAGAGAATATATCCGAACCATAAAGTAGCTCTGATCCGTGACTAGAGGGGATCCTCGCCTATTCCTTCCCCAGCCTAATGCCGGAATCGAGCCTTTCCATCCTCCGGCAGATCATCCTGAAGGAGTCGATAACATCTAGCTCGATGACGCCGGGCAGGTGCTGTATGTTTGGCGCATAACTATTCACAACGTAAAGATCCTGTACCCTAGTCTCTACTATCACGCGGCTGGCGCTCAGATCCTCCGTGTTTGACCTGTTTATGACCTGCAGCGAGCCAGCGATTCGTCTTTGCGCTTCCGAATCGAGCGGATACCTGCCCGAGCGTACAGAATCCTCGATCATCTTGCACAGCTCTGAGATCTTCATCAGCGGATAAGATCATTCTGATTCCTTCTTAATCTTTGTCACGGTGTCGGCTAATTCGCAGGCTCACATGTGAGAAATTAGAGTGCCTTAGATAGATGCAATTCTACTAGCAATTAACACAGACTTCAGACACGTTCCTGAAGCTGCTCTGGAAGATTGTAAACGGTCCCGATTTTATGGTAACCCTCATTCCGGGGGTCATCTCGTGGGGTATCACTACTTGGCCTGCCCCCCCGGGTCCGATATCTAACTCCTTTCTCTTGGTGCCCTCCCAGAGGAGAACCGACTTGCCCGCGCGAACGGTGCAGCCCTGCACAGGCTTTGCCGCGGTCACCAGAAGCTTCCAGTGGATCTTGTTATTTGCGCTATCATTCGTTAGGAACCTCTTTACAGAAACGCTTCCCAGGCGCCGCCTCCAAAAGAACAGAGAAGTGATTGCGCCCACCGCGATTGGAATTACGATAAGCTCAAGCATGACTACAGCCGTAAATGCAGTTTCAGATCCCATCCCTGTTACAACTGACGTGCGAAACCAACCCCTAACATTCCCGACTCTATAGGCCGTCTTTTTCGATATATTGTTCTGTATGGATGAGCAGATTACGACAATTATTGTCGGTCCAGTTGTCAAGAAAATCAAGAGGACTACTCTGGATTAGTGATACCGATCTCTAGTAAAAACCGGGTCGATGGCGTCTTGCGGTCTAGTCTTTCCCTTTGACCTTTTTGACAGGGGCGCCTGCTCTTTTAAGCTGCCTGTGGTACATTTCGGTTAGCTCTTGAACGGTTGTAGCGTCCTCGGGTCTCTTGTCATCTCTTATCTTCCCAGTAAATTTTGGAAAACGAAGCGCGAGCCCGTGCCCTTCCTTCACAGAATCCCTGCCGGCCTTGTGTGACGGACTCACTGTTATTTCGGAGGCAATGACTTCTATCACTACTTCGGGCGCAAACCACACATCCATTTCCATCCCGGCATCTACTCTGGCGTGGCGCTGAGCTATCACATGTTTCTCAAGGTCTGTGTAGAACTTTGCAAGGTGATCATCGGTGAATCCCGTTCCCACTTTAGTAGTGCTCTGGAACATGTCGGTTTTTGGCTCGTACGCCGCCAGCAGGAGGGCACCGTACTTTCCGGTTCGCCTCCCACGGCCGTGTAACGCGCCAACGATTACGAGATCTAGCGTGTCCGCTAGGTCAGTCCTGTACTCGCGCTTGAGCTTGACCCAAGAGTACTCTCTCGCCCCTGCCTTGTATGTGCTTGACAGATGCTTTATCATGACGCCTTCGCAGCCGCTTTGTATAGCTGAAGCCATGAAGTCGTCGATTTCCCCAGGTTGCTCGGCTACCGTTTGCTGAATGAGCCGAATCTTATCCTTGCCTTTGACCCTATCGAATATCTTCTTGAGCAACCTCCTCCGCTCGACATAGGGCATGGACATCCTGTTCACGCCGTCGGAATAGAGCACATCAAAAAAGTTCACGACTACGGGATATTGTTCCATCGCTTCTTCCACGCCGTATTTTCGCCTCCTGTGCATCAGTTCCTGGAAAGGTAAGTATTCTCTGGTTTGTGGGTTTATGGCGACGACTTCGCCTTCCGCTATTACTTCTGATTTAATGGATTTCACGGCCACTACGACATCCGGATAATGCTTGGTTATCTTCTCGAGCCTCCTTGAGAAGAGTTCAACTCTGTCCTTTCCCTTATGAACCTGGACTCGCTCGCCATCGAGCTTGTATTCGACTCCGGCCTTTCCCCCCATTCGCTCAAGTGCTTCCTCGGCGGTGGAGACCCGTTCCGCGAGCATGGGCCTTAATGGCTTGTACAGCGTGATCTTTACAGACATGACCGCCTTGAGCCCTTTTGTCGCAAGTAACCTCGCGGTCGTGCCAAGATCGCTAGCAACGTTGTATGCGTTTTCAAGCACCTTCCTGTTTTTCTTGTCGCCAGTAAATGCAATTGCAAGAGCGTCAAGCACAGTATAGTCTGCAATCCCAAGTCTCAGCTGCCCCATGACAAACTTGACAATGTATTTGCTTTCTTCTGCAGTCGCGTCATTAAGCAGGCTGCTTATCATGCGGAGTTTCATCTCTTGCGAACCTGAACCCGTGGTTCTCGCCACCCTGTCAAATGTTGAGTAAACGCGCTCGACTGTCATTGGCTCAGAGAAAAGTGTTGACTGGCTCTTTGATTTCATGACTTCGAGTGCAGCCTCACCGAGATCGCCGGTCTGTTGATAGACCTTTTCCAGGTATGACGTATCCTTCCCTGACGAGCTGGCTATTGCTCGCAGCACCATTTTTTCGGCCAAGCCTAGTTCTATGCCCTCGTAGTCTGGGTAAAGCTTGCCCTGAATAAGGTAGGTAACTTTGTCGATAACCTCTGGCGGAGTCTTTTTGAAGAGATTGACCAAGTGATCGGTGAGGGCGATCCTGCTAGAGGTCTGAACCATCCGCTGAAATGTTTCCACTAGCAGAGCAAAATCCAAGCCACGAGCACCTCCGTGTCTTTCACGCTTAAAGTTTTGTCTGAATAAATATTAAAGGGCTGCAACCTAGTAGGAGAGAGATGGGAGGCAACAAGAAAAAGCCAGTGGGTGCTTCTGACAAGACTGCACGGGCAGGTCCCGCTGGAGCTGAGGTCGGGTCTGCCGACGAAAAAAAGAAAGCGCCAAAGCCGCAGCAGAAACAAAAGTTGGCAGTTATCGTTGAAGAGCCGGCAGGTATGAAGGCAATTCAGGGAATGAAGTCTATTACGACCCAGGCGTTGGCCAGGAACGTCGGCGTAAAGATCTCGGTCGCCAACGTGTTCATCAAGTCCCTTGAAGCGAAGGGGATGGTTAAGGCAGTTGGAGGATACAGCGGCCACAGGGTCTACCAGCTCATCAGGCAGTAGGCTTTCTGATCACCAAGACATCTCCCGGCCGGCTAGATTCGATGAGTTCCAGGTTGGACGTAACGACCCCTAAAGCGTTCATCGGCTGAACAGAAGAATTTTGGAAGAATACGCAGATCGAGCCGTTTGATGTCAAGTATCCCATTTCGCCGCGCTTGAACTGGGACCTCTGCTTTTCAGCCCCGATAACAAGGCCGGTCTCGATGTACGCGAACTTGTCAGCGTAGCGGTGAACCCTGTCCTGCAACGGAAGGTTTTTCAGAATTGCTCCTGAAGTAAGAGGCGCCAAATGGCGTACAAGCTCGCAGCTGGCCGAGCCCCTGTTTGATACGTCGATTTCCAGCTTGAACCTGGACACCGATCCTGCCGGCTGCATTGCCTTCAAGTA
>JBOGQL010000336.1:0-3125 GCA_050748985.1 Nitrososphaera sp.
CAAGAAACGATGAGGTTTTCGCAGGATCTCATTTTGTCGGGATTCATCCTCAATGTGCTCGCGACCAAGAATGGGGCTCTCCTTGTGAACTCGCCCGATACACCATCCAAGGCTAGGATAGATTTAATCAGACCATATATCCAAGGCGAGCTGCTCAAGAACTTGAGAATATTCAGCCATGAGAAAGTTGCAAGTTACCCCATAGTAATCGTGCTTTCAGATGACGAGAAGGAAAACCAAGAGCGCTTGACAAAGGAATACGAGAACCTACGGGGCTTATCGAAAAAAGGGTCTGGACAGGTGGTCGTCGCGCTAGACGTGGGGCTCAATGAGATTAGAAGGTTTGAAGAAGCTGACTTGTGGAAAAGCCGACTGATTGATCTTGCAAGGATTATTCGAGAAAACGGTGATCTGCTCGTACTCGTCAATAGAACTGGCCTCGACACGGTTCCACTCCCAAAGACGATTTCGGATATTCATCTGCAAATATTGAACAAATCAGGGATTCATTTTGTGAGGGTTCAAAAGCCGTCAATAGACGGGCCCACTATACTATTTTCCCTATCTGCGGATGACAGGAAGCGATATCCTGCGTACATACTAAAGAAGGTAGTCTGAAAGCAAGAAAATCCTACCCGTGACGCCAGAATCATGGCCTGGGTGCGGCGTCGGACTTCGGGTGATACCCGGTAATCCTCGAACTAGAGTAAAAACAGGCAGCAAATGTCGTATCCGAGCATGGTAACCCGTACTACATACATAATCATACCTAGAAGAATAGAATCCATATTGCTTGACCGGAGAAGGACATGAGGATACTGATCGCAGAGGACGAAGAAAACATATCGGTGCTTTACCGCATTGCACTCGAGAGTCGCCAGCATGACGTCATTGTTACAAACGATGGCCAGCAATGCGTTGAGCTTTACATGAAGCAAATCGGAAAAAACCTGTCTCAGAATGACAGATTTGCTGTCCCTCCCTTTGATGCGGTTATCCTCGACTACAGGATGCCCATAATGGACGGAATGGATGCGGCAAAACACATCCTTAGGGCAAGGGCCAAGCAGAGAATAATTTTCGCGTCAGCATTTGTCAAAGAAACGCTCGTAGAGTCAATCAAGGAATTAGATCAGATAGTGGAGCTCCTTCAAAAACCATTTGAGATTGACACGTTGGTGGACACCGTTGAGGACAGCACAATTTACCAGCAACTGGAGAAACTAAACGTTAACATCGCGCACCTTAAGGATTGGAAACCAACCCATGCACAGATAAGAGACCTACTCGACGGATTGCTAAAGCTCAGAAAGCCAGACTTCGATTTTCATGCGGTAACACAGCACAAGGGTGCCGAGCATCGCTACGCACACAGCAGTCAAGCTGCTCGCTAGAATTGATGGTGGACAATGACCTCCGACAAAAATCAGCTTTCCCATATTTCTCTTCTCGAAGAGGTCTTGCAGGTCCTCGGGTCGGAGAACCTGCCGGTCCTGTACCATCATCTGGAAAGGCTTGGGGTAAAGAAGAATGAAATTGCGGACAAGCCGGAAGAGTTTTCAAAAGCCCTCAAATCAATATTCGGACAGGGAGCGGCTATTCTGGAGAGCCAAATCGTTTCGTCGATATCGTCTAAGGTCGGACTAGACTACGGCACAAACATGACGCTGTCGCAGGTACTATCGAAGCTAAAGTAAAGCACTTACATCCGATAGTTAGCCGGGATTATGTCACAGGTTGCCGGGATTATGTCACAGGTTGCAGGCGGATGCATCTTAGTGCATTCCAGTCTAGTCCGCGCAGAGTATGCTTAAATTTGGTTGATTTTGCACGTATTGACGTAACGGTGTTGTCCATCGATCCGAACTTTCAGACCAATAGAACTGCCTTCATTTCAGATGGAGAACTGAAAGTGTGGAAGGATTCTCCGAATTGCCTGGGTATCTGCGGAACCGAGGTCGCCGTGGATTTTGACCTCTGTGTCGGAGACGGTGCGTGTATTGAAGTGTGTCCAGTTAACGTCTTTGATTGGCAGGGTTCAGGATCAAACAGAAAGGCGTTGCCTGTCCGCGAGCGCGACTGCATATTCTGCTTTGGATGTGAGGCTGTCTGCCCGAAATTCGCAATAAGGATTAGCCCTCCGACGAGGATCAGATCATGACAATTACGATCGACGAAGAAAGGATGTATCAGGTCATAGAGCAACGCCGGCCCAGATCAGTTGCCCTGAATGGTCCAGAGGGTTTGATGCCTAAGATTCAGGACTCGGCAGATCACATAACGGAAAAGTTCGGCATCGAGGCATATGTTATTGGCGATACGTGCTGGGGATCTTGCGATCTCAATTCTCACGCCGCCGAGATGCTTGGTGCGGATATCTTGTTCAACATCGGTCACACGATCGCGATAGATTCATTTTCCGAAAAGGTGTACATGATAGGCGCCTTCGACGACATTAGCTTTGACTCCATCGCTCACAAGTGTGCGAAAGAGCTGGCGGGAAAATTCAAGACCATTTCCCTCCTGACCGACAGCCAGCATCTCCATGAAGTAGAATCTGTAAGGAGCATATTTACGGAACACGGCTACACGGTGCTGATCGGCAAGGGCAAAGGACAATTGCTTGATGCTCAGGTATTTGGCTGCGAGTTCTACCCCGCATACAGCTTACAAAAGCAGGTGGATGCATACATGTTTCTGGGGCAGAGTATGTTTCACTCGGCGGGCGTTGCCCTTTCAACAGATAGACCAACATTCATGCTGGATCCATATTTCCAAGAGTTTACGCAGGTCAACGATTTCGCGCGGGGGCTTCAGAAAAGGGCGATCCTGGCGGTCTACAAAGCTCTTGACGCCGAAAGGATAGGGATCATAATTGGGTTGAAGGAGGGGCAGTTCGCTCACGTAAGGGCGCTGGATTTAAAGAAAGAACTTGAACACCTTGGTAAGAAGGTCCAGCTAATAGCCCTGACCGAAATCACAGAAGATCGCGTTCAGGTCTTTAAGGGGATAGAGGCGTTCGTACAGGTTGCTTGTCCTAGAATCGCCACGGACAATCACTTCAAGAAGCCGATGTTGTCCGTTCCCCAAGCATTCGCGCTGATAAAGCTCCTGAGGAAAGAACC